>CAYGCW010000011.1:9910-20238 GCA_964348465.1 uncultured Acidimicrobiia bacterium
TGCCACTGCCTCCCGGTCACCGTCACAGTAAAGCTCGTTCCCGCGGTGGTGTAGACCGAGCCGGAAGGTCCCGTCGCCCCCGGGTTCCCCGAGGCTCTCGAGTGCGGCTGTCACTGCTTGCTGCGCCTCCTCGGGACGGAGATCGGGGAACTTGACGATCTCACCGTCGGGCCGACGCAGCCAGTCGCCATAGTTGGCAGCCGCGGCCAGCGCCGCTGCCGCCGGCTCGGGGAACGGATAGGCGGGCACCTTGGCGTCGCCGGTGGCCAGCTCGCCGGGTACGCCGGCGGAGCTCATGAAGACCGTCAGCAGCGTCTTCTCCCCGAAACGGCGCCGGCCCACGTCGGCGATGGCGCCGGCGACGAGACCCGACCCCTCCGGGGAAGCCGGGATGTAGATCGCGATCACGGCATCGATCTCGGGTGCCCGCATCAGCTCGTCGAGGCAGGCCCGGTACTCCTCGGGGCCCGCCGAGGCGATCATGTCCACCGGATTTCGGGTGGAAGCGGCCGGCGCCAGATGGGCGGCGAGCCGCTCCTGCAGCTCGCCCGACAGCTCCGGAAGCTCCAGTTTCCGCGCCTCGAGGGCGTCCGCCGCCAGGATGCCGGGGCCGCCGGCGTTGGTCAGCACCGCCACCCTGCGGCCACCGGGCACCGGCTGGTTGGCCAGCAGCGCGGTGACCTCGAACAGGCCCTCCAGCGTGTCGGTGCGGATCACCCCGGCCTGCCGGAACAGCGCGTCGACCGCCACGTCCACGCTCGCCAGCGACCCGGTGTGGCTGCTGGCGGCCCGCGCTCCCGCCGCCGACCTCCCCGACTTGACGGCGACGATCGGCTTGCGCTTGCCGATGCGTCGGGCGAGGCGGGTGAACCGCCGCGGGTTCCCGAACGACTCCAGATAGAGCAGGATCACGTCGGTGGCGGGGTCCTCCTCCCAATAGAGCAGCAGGTCGTTGCCGCTGATGGCGGCCTTGTTGCCCACCGAGAGGAACGACGAGATGCCGATGTTGAGCTCGCGGGCGTAGTCGAGGATGGCGATGCCGAGGGCACCGCTCTGCGACGACATCGCCACGTTGCCGGGAGGCGGGAAGACGGGGCCGAACTGGCCGTCGAAGCTCACCTTGGGGTCGGTGTTGAGCACGCCCATGCAGTTGGGGCCGACCATGCGCATCCCCGCCGAGCGGACTCGCCGCACGAGCTCCTCCTCGACGGCGGCTCCCTCCGCCCCGGTCTCGGCGAACCCGGCCGAGATCACCACCAGCCCCCGAACTCCCTTCTCGGCGCACTGGTCGGCGACGTCGAGCACATGCCGCGCCGGAACCACCACGAATGCCAGATCGACCGGATCGGGAATGTCGAGGACCGACGGGTAGGCGCGCACCGAACTGACGGAGCGGGCCGTCGGGTGCACCGGGTACACCGGGCCCGTGAAGTGCCGGTTGACGAGGTTGGCGAACAGCCGGCCCCCGATCGACGCCGGGTCCCGGGAGGCGCCGATGACCGCGACCGAAGCCGGATAGAAGATCGGCAGCAGCGATGCGCCCACCGCCAGTTTCTCGTGCTCTTGCTCGACGGCCCTCACCTCGTCCGACTCGGCCGTCGGAAACTCCACCGTATAGACGCCTTCGGCCAGCTGGCGGCGGAGGCGAAAGCCGGAGTTGCGGAACATGCGCAGCATGCCGTGGTTGTCCGCCAGCACATAGGCGCGGAACGCCGACACCCCCTGTAGGCGGGCGTAGTCGGTGAGCAGGTTCAGGAGCTGGGTGCCGATGCCGCGGCCCTGGTGGGCGTCCTCGACCACGAACGCGACCTCGGCCTCGCCCGGCTCGCCGCTGATGGCGTCGTATCGGCCCACGGCGATGAGGTCGCCTTCGTGCTCGGCGACGAACGCCATCCGCTCCCGGTAGTCGAGGTTCGTGAAGTACGCCGCCTCCTCGGGCGTCAACTCGGTCTTGACCCGGAAGAACCGCTGGTAGACGGTCTCCTCGCCGAGGCGCCCGAAGAGATCGTGGAGCAGGTCGGCGTCGGCGGGCCCGATCGGCCGAACTCGCACGGTGCCGCCGTCCTTGAGGACGACGTCGAAATCCCAGTCGGCGGGGTAGTCGGTCACGGGCGTACGATTCTGGCACCGATCGAGAGGATCTCCCACATCCTCCTGCTTCCGAGGTTTCTCTCGATCACCGCCTGGGTCCCTGGGTCCGGAGGCGGCCGACGCGGGTAGGCTGCGCACCATGCGGAACCTGGCGATTGCCGCCGTCCTCATGATCGTGGCCGCCGCCTGCGGCGACACCGCCACGACGACGGCGCCCACTGCGGCGCCGCCCACCACCGGGCCCCCCGCCACCTCGGCCCCGACCACCTCGGCGGTCGTCGCCACCACTGCCCTCCCCCCGACGACCACCCTGCCGGTCACGACGACCGCCGCCATCACGACGACGACCACGACGACGATGCCCGGCGAGGCCGAGTTTGCGATCACCCAGGTCGTGTTCGGCGAGAACGGGTACGTCGCGATCACCAACGTGGGCGCAGGAGCCGGCGACGTGGCCGGGTTCTGGCTCTGCAACCGACCCAGTTACGTGGAGCTGCCCTCGGTCGTCCTCGAGCCGGGTCAGTTCGTATGGGTTGCCACCGGCGACGGCGCCGCGCTCGACGCCTCCGCGGCGGGGGCGGTGGCGGTCACGCCGGCCAACGGCCGCATCGGGCGCTTCGCCAACACGGGTGGGGAGATCGCGCTGTACGCAGGCAACAGCTTCGCCGACGCCACAGCCATCAGGGACTTCGTGGAGTGGGGCCCGCCGGGTGGACTGCCCCGAGCCGGGCGGGGGTCGGTCGCCGTGGAGGCGGGCATCTGGAACGCCGGCGACATCGTCGAGGTCCCGACCGACGCGATCGGCATCGCGGCCACGTCGATACCTTCGGCCGGGGAGAGCGACTGGACGGGCGACCTGGGCGGCTGATCCGCTCCGGTCCTCAGCAGGTACGCCCGGGTCTCCAGCCTGCCGACCACCTGGGAGACCCCACGGTCCTCCCCCCACCCCCGGGAGGGCGTTGGCGAGTTCGACGGGATCGCCGATGTCGCCCAGCTCGGCCCGCCGCTCGGACCACCTGCCGGCACCCGCCACACCCTCGGTGGGAGCCGGATCGTCCTCAGCAGCAGGCGGCCGGGGTGGTCGCCATCTGGGGAGCGTCGGCGAGGACCGTGTAGACCTCCCATTCGGCTCCGTCGGGGTCGGTGACCCAGACCTTGTCCTGCACGGCGTAGCAGCAGGCCACCTGGTCCTCCTTGCGGGTGGCGAGACCGCGGTCGGCGAGGCGGGCGGCGGCGGCTTCGACGTCGGCCGTCTCCGCCACCTCGACACCGAGGTGGTTGAGCGTGCCGCCGGCGCCCGGCTTCTCGATCAGCACCAGCTTCAGGGGCGGCTCGGCGACGGCGAAGTTGGCGTAGCCGGCACGAACCTTGGCGGGCGCGGTACCGAACAGGCGGCCGTAGAAGTCGACGGCGGCCTCGAGGTCGTCGACGTTGAGAGCGAGTTGCACCCTGCTCATGGCGTTTCCTCCTGATATTGATGTCCATCGATATGTTGCCATATATATCGATATATGTCAATATGTGGGCGTGACGAGCAAGCTCCCCCTCGTCGAGGGCTGTTGCCCGCCGGTGATCGGCACCGACCTCGACGCCGCCCACGCCGCCCACCTGGCGGCCGCTCTCAAGGTGGTGGCCGACCCAGCGCGACTACGGCTGCTCAACATCATCGGCAGCGCCGAGGAGGTGTGCGTGTGCGACCTCGCCGAGCCGCTCGGCTTGAGCCAGCCCACCGTCAGCCATCACCTCAAGGTGCTCACCGAAGCCGGCTTCCTCACCCGGGAGCAGCGGGGACGGTGGGTGTTTCACCGCGTCGTCCCCGAGCGCCTCGCGGAGATCGCCGACGCGCTGCGGGTTCGCTGAGAGCAGTCGCCGGCGACGGCGTGGACCCCAGGTCAGGCCAGCGCGACCAGGTCGAGCAGGGACTCGTCGAAGTAGGTGGTCTGGCCGTCGGGCATCAAGATCGCCCGGTCGGGCTGCAGCTCCGCCACGAACTGCGTGTCGTGGCTGACCAGCACCATCGTCCCCGGGTAGGACCGCAGCGCCAGCAACAACGCCTGCTTCGCCTGCGGGTCGAGGTTGTTGGTGGGCTCGTCCAGCAGGAGCACGTTGTGGCGGCCGGCGACGAGCCGCGCCAGCGCCAGCTTCGTCTTCTCGCCCCCGGAGAGGCTGCCGGCCGCCTGGTCGACCTTGTCGGCAAGGAGGAAGTGGCCGAGCAGGGTGCGCAGAACCATGTCGGGCTCGGCCGACACCTCCCGCATGTGGTCCAGAACCGTGCGGCCGGGAACGATCTGCTCGTGCTCCTGGGCGTAGTAGCCCAGCGAGGCGTTGTGCCCCAGCTCGACCTCTCCGAGGTCGGGCTCCTCGACACCGGCCAGGATCCGCAGCAGCGTCGTCTTACCTGACCCGTTGAGGCCCATGATGATCAAGCGCTCGCCCCGATCCAGGTCGACGGTGATGTCGACGAACACCACGTTGTCGCCGAACGCCTTCGCCAGACCCGACGCGGTCAGCGGGGTTCGACCCGACGGCTCCGGCTGGGGGAACCGGACGGACACCCCCTTGCCGGTCCTCGCCACGTCGACCAGGTCTGCTTTGAGACGCTCGACCCGGGTCTCCCAGCTCCGGGCCCGCTTCGCCAGCTTCTCGGTGCGGCCCTTGAAGCGGCGGATGCCCTCCTCGAGGCGGGCGATCTTCTCCTCCTGGTGGCGACGCTCCCGGAGCCGCTGCTCGCGGCGGGCGTCGCGCTCCGCCACGTAGTCCGAGTAGTTGCCCCGGTACACCTCCATGCGGCGCCCGTCGAGCGCCAGCACCGACGTGATGGCCTCGTCCAACAGCGGCAGATCGTGGCTCACGACCAGCAGCGCCCCCGAGTAGTCCGCCAGGTACTCCATCAGCCATGCCTTGGCGTCGAGGTCGAGGTGGTTGGTGGGCTCGTCGAGCAGCAGCACGTCGGTCTCGGCGAACAGGATGCGGGCCAGCTCCACGCGCCGGCGCTGCCCTCCCGACATCGTGCGCACCGCTTGGCCCAGCTCGTCGTTGGTGATGCCCACCGACGCCGCAAACCGCTTCGCCTCCGCCTCGGCGGCGTATCCACCGCGGGCGTGGAACTCGTCTTCCAGCCGGGCGAAGCGCCGGATGAGGCGGTCGCGGGCCTCGCCCTCCTCGACCTCCATCTTGCGGCGCACGTCCTCCATGCGGTGCTGCAGGTCTCCAATGGCAGGTGCCGTCAGCACCCGCTCCAGGGCGGTGAGGTCGGGCCGGTCCAGCTCGGGGAGGTCGGCTTCCTGGGACAGGTAGCCGATCACCCCCCGGCTGGCGATCTTGCCGTCGGCCGGCCCGGCTCTGCCGGCCAACGTCCGCAGCAACGTGGTCTTGCCCGCGCCGTTGCGGCCCACCAGCCCGACTTTGTCGCCCGCGTTGAGGGTGAACGAGGCGTCCTCGATGAGGGACCTGGACCCGACTTCGATTCCGAGGCCGCGCACGATGATCATGGCCGCGGAAGGTTACCGGTGCGCTTCAGGCACGATGGGGGCCTGCCGATAACGCTCCCGTATGGGCGGTGGACTCACCTGGGAGCATTTCGGGCGGTACCTGGCCGCGCTCGCCGGATGCGCCGCTCTCGGCTGGTTCGGCTTCGTGGCGGGAGATCGGGTCCCGCTGCTCGGCTTCGTCGATCTCGGCTTCCACGAGCTCGGCCACATGCTGTTCATGTGGGCGCCGGCCAAGCTGATGTTCCTCGCCGGCTCCGGGACCCAGGTGGCGGTGCCGCTCGGCCTGGCCGTCTACTTCCTGGCGTTCCGCCGAGACGTCGTCGCCGGCTCGCTGATGGTGGCCTGGACCGGGACGTCACTCGGCGACGCCAGCGTCTACATCGCGGACGCCCCGTTCCAGCGCCTGCCGCTCCTGTACCCGGGGGCCACCCACGACTGGGCGTGGCTCCTCGGCCCGGAGGGCTTCGACGCGATGGCGGCCGCCGGCACCATCGCAGCCACCGTCGCCGCACTGGGCGTCGCGTGCGTCCTGATCGCCATGGGCGCCCTGCTGGTGGCCGCCGGCGCAGCGCAGTGGCGGTTGGAGCAGGCGGCGACGAAGCGCCGCTGGTTCGGCGCCGCCGCCGGCCTCCCCCGCCGGGTCCGGAGGGCCCGGCCGGTGGCGTCCCGGCTGCCCACCCACCAGATCCCCGCACCGACCCATCCGCACCCCCGACCGGAGGGCAAACCATGAGGAAACGCATCGCCGCAGCCGCCATCGCCGCAGCCCTGGTCACGGGAGCGTGCGGCGGCGCCAGGACACCGCCCTCGCTGCCGCCCGACGACCACCCCACCGGCGTCGAGGTCACGCCGATCGGCATCGCCGATCAGGCCCGCGACGTCGCCGGCCTCGTCGACGACCGCAGCCGGAGGCTCGAAGAGGGGCCTTGAGGTCGGTTCGGAGCGCGCCGGTCAGCGTCCGCACCGCAGTCTGCGCCGCCCCGGGTCAGCAATGCGATGACCATCGCCCTCGTTCAGAACTCGGCGTTGCGGGGCGTGCGGGGGAACGGGATGACGTCCCGGATGTTCTGCATCCCGGTGCAGAACTGCACGACCCGCTCGAGACCCAGGCCGAACCCAGCGTGCGGGGCGGTGCCGAAACGGCGCAGGTCGAGGTACCACCAGTAGAGATCCTCGTCCATGCCTTTGGCCCTCATGCTGTCGGCGAGGACGTCGAGCCGCTCCTCGCGCTGGCTGCCGCCGACGATCTCCCCGACCTTGGGCAGTAGCACGTCCATCGCGGCGACGGTCTTGCCGTCGTCGTTCCGCCGCATGTAGAAGGCCTTGAAGGCGAACGGAAAGTCGGTGACGATCACCGGCTGCTCGAAGACCTGCTCGGTCAGGTAGCGCTCGTGTTCGGACTGGAGATCGGCCCCCCACTCCGTTGGGAACTCGAAGACGGCGCCGGACTTCTGAAGCACGTCGATGGCCTCGGTGTAGGTGATTCGCCGGAACTCGGCCGCCGCGACCGAATCGAGCGTTGCGAGGAGTCCCGCTTCGACCCACTTGTCGAGAAACTCGAGATCTCCGGCGTTGTGCCCGAGCACGAACTGCACCAGGTGGCGAACGTACGCCTCCGCCAGATCGGCATTGTCGTCGAGGTCGGCGAAGGCCATCTCCGGCTCGACCATCCAGAACTCGGCGAGATGGCGGCGGGTATTCGAGTTCTCGGCCCGGAACGTGGGCCCGAACGTGTAGACCCGGTCGAGGGCGAGGGCGAAGGTCTCCGCCTCGAGCTGTCCGCTCACCGAGAGGAACGCCTGCCGGGCGAAGAAGTCCTCGCCGTAGTCCACCTCGCCGCTCGGGGTACGCGGCGGAGCCGCCGGGTCGAGCGTGGTGACGCGGAACATGGCGCCGGCGCCCTCGGCGTCGCTCGATGTGATCAAGGGCGTGTGGAGGTACAGGAAGTCGCGCTCCTGAAAGAACTGGTGTGTGGCGTAGGCAAGGGCGTTGCGGACGCGGGCGACGGCTCCCATGGTGTTGGTGCGCGGCCGGAGATGTGCGATCTCCCGCAGTCTCTCGAAGGAGATGCGCTTCTTCTGCAGCGGATACGTCTCCGGGTCCGCGAAGCCGTGGACGACGACGTCGCCGGCCTTGACCTCAACCCGCTGGCCGGCGGCGGGCGATTCGACGAGCGTACCGGTGACCTGCACGGCGCTGCCGATCGTGAGGCGGAGGACGTCCGACTCGTAGTTGGGAAGGTCGCCGCCGGCGATGATCTGGAGGCCGGTGATGGTGGAGCCGTCGGTCAGCTCGATGAAGGAGAAGCCGCCTTTCGAGTCCCGGCGCGTGCGGACCCACCCGGCCACGGTCACGTCGGCCCCGTAGTCCTCCCGTTCGAGCACGTACTTGATGAGCTGTCGCTTCATGGATGTCGGCCTGAGCACCGGGCTCCACGATAGGAGGATCGCGGTGGCGGTCACGCGCCGGCAAAGTCCCGCGGCGCCTCCTGCCCATTGCGCCGGGCCGCGATCACCTCCCGCCGGATCCGCTTCAGCTCGGCGGCCGTGAACGGCTCCAGCAGCGACCAGGCCGCATCGAGGGTCCCTTCCAGCGTCCGCGCCTCCCCGGCCTGGTGGACGAAGCGGCGTTCGAAATCGTCGGCGAACCGGAGGTAGCGGCGGTCGTCGTCGGTCAGCGCCGTTTCGCCGATGATGGCGACCAGCCTGCGCAGGTCGCGGCCCTGGGCGTAGAACGCGTACAGCTGGTCGGCGACCTGGCGATGGTCGGCGCGGGTCTTGCCCTCACCGATTCCCGAGTTCATCAAGCGGCTCAGACTCGGAAGCACGTCGATGGGCGGCGCGATGCCCTTGCGATGCAGCTCGCGGGAGAGCACGATCTGGCCCTCGGTGATGTAGCCGGTCAGGTCCGGGATCGGATGCGTGATGTCGTCGTCGGGCATGGACAGGATCACCAGCTGGGTGATCGATCCCTCCCGTTCTCTGATGCGGCCGGCCCGCTCGTAGATCGACGCCAGGTCCGTGTACATGTAGCCCGGGTAGCCGCGCCGGCCCGGGATCTCCTCGCGAGCGGTCGCCACCTCCCGCAGCGCCTCGCAGTAGTTGGTCATGTCGGTGAGGATCACGAGCACGTGCCGCCCGCGCTCGAACGCCAGGTACTCGGCGGCCGTGAGTGCCACGCGCGGCGTGAGCAGGCGCTCGATCGTCGGGTCGTCGGCCAGGTTCAAGAACATCACGGTGCGTCCCAGCGCGCCGCTGTCCTCGATGAAGCGGCGAAAGAAGCTGGCCTCACGCTGGGTGATACCCATCGCTGCGAAAACGACGACGAACACCTCCTCCCCGGCCTCTCGCACCCGGGCGTTGGCGGCGATCTGGGCCGCCAGCCCACCGGCCGGCAATCCGAAGCCGGAGAAGATCGGGAGCTTCTGCCCGCGCACGAGGGTGTTGAGGCCATCGATGGCCGAGACTCCGGTCTCGATGAACTCGGCCGGGTGCTCGCGAGCCGCCGGGTTCATCGGCAGCCCGCCCACCTCCCAGAACGCCTCGGGCAGCGTCGGCGGCCCACCGTCGATGGGGAGGCCGGAGCCGTCGAACATCCGCCCCAGCATCCCCAGACCCACGCCGAGCCGGGCGGCGTCTCCGCCCAGGCGCACCCGGGTGGCGGCCACGTCGAGGCCCCGGGTGCCCGCGAACACCTCGATCACGGCCCGGCCCCTGTCAACCTCGAGGACCTGGCCGCGTCGGATCGAGCCGTCGGGGGCGATCACCTCGACCGTCTCGTCGTAGTGGACTCCATGGACGTTCTCCACGAAAACCAGCGGCCCCGACACGTAGTCGACGGTCTGGAACTCGACCAACCGCAGCCCGCGCGCCGTCACGCCGCATCCACCTCCTCCGTGATTCGCGTCTCCAGCCGCCGGGCGAGCTCCTGGGACTCCGCCGGCGGCCAGTCCCGCATCCGGGCGACCTCGCCGAGCACCGGCATCGCCACGAGGGCGTCGAGGTCGCCTCCGGCAAGGAGCGCGCGCCGCACCTCCTCGTAGGCGTGACGGATGACTCTGAGCATGACGTACTGCTTCTCCAGCGGGCAGAACGCGTCGATGTCGTCGAAGGCCGACTGCTGGAGCAGGTCCTCCCGCAAGATCCTGCCCGTGAGGAAGACGAGCTGCTCGGTCGGTGCCAGCACGTCGGCGCCGAGCAGCTGGACCACGCTCTGGAGCTGTTCCTCCTCCTGGAGCAGGGCCAGAGCCCACCGCCGTTGCTCCTCCCAATCGGTGGCCACCTGATCGTCGAACCAAGCCCCCAAGTCGTACAGCGTGTAGCTGCGCGTCCAGTGGATGGCGGGAAAGTGGCGGCGGCGCGCCAGGTCGGTATCGAGCGCCCAGAACGTCCCTGCCAGGCGCAAGCTGTACTGAGTCACCGGCTCGGAGAAGTCCGCACCGGGCGGCGAGACGGCCCCGACCAGCGTCACCGACCCCTCCCGATCGGTGCCACCCAGGCATCGCACTGCGCCGGCCCGCTCGTAGAACTCCGCCAGCCGGGAGGGCAGGTACGCGGGAAAGCCCTCCTCGCCTGGCATCTCCTCGAGGCGGCCCGACACCTCGCGCAAGGCCTCGGCCCAGCGGCTGGTGCTGTCGGCGAGCAGCAGCACCGCATAGCCCTGGTCCCGGTAGTACTCGGCGATCGTCATGCCGGTGTAGATGCTCGCCTCGCGGGCCGCCACCGGCATGTTCGACGTGTTGGCGAT
>CAYGCW010000012.1:0-19845 GCA_964348465.1 uncultured Acidimicrobiia bacterium
CCGGGTAGCGGCTGGCGTGGCCGTCCGACCACGTGACCTCGACGGCATCGCCGAGACCAGCCGCGGCGTCGAACCCCACGATCTCGGGCGGGATGTCGACCGAGTTCACCCGCCGCTGGCCGGTAGCGGCGTCGTAGCATTCCGGACACCGGCAATGGTCCCGCAGCCAGATCCAGGTCAGCCGCAGCGGCTGCCGGCGACCGGCCAGCGCCACTGCCAGCCCGCCGTCGATGGGTTCCACTCGTTCGACCTTCGCCACCCGGTCCTCCGATCTGCCGCCGCCCGTCTACCACGCCGGACGGCGAAGGCGCAACGAGGTCGGGGACGAGGTGCGTCGCTAGCCTGCTGCGCCGATGAGCCTTTGGGACGCGTGGCGGGAGTGGGCCGCCGGGAACGACACCCTCGATCTCGTCTTGTGGGGGCTGGAGATCCGCTGGTGGGGCCGCATCGGCAAGATGCTGCAGTTCGCAGGGGCGCTCACCGTGATCCTCGACATCGTGGGCCCGCAGCGGCTGATCGCGTTCGGCGCCTCGCTGCGGGAGGCGGCGCCGTTCCGGGGCATGGTCACCAGGGTGAGCCGTCGCTGGCGGCCGCTGTGGGAGTGGGTCCGGGGCCTGTCCGGGGGCGTCACCGCCGGTCAGCGGGAGCGCACCGCCGAGCAGGCGGCCCGTCTCCGCAACGCCTCGCTGCGGCACCTGCTGCCCCGGGTGGTGCTGTTCGTGCTGGGGCTGGTGGTGGCGCTGCTGTTCGCGTCGTGGGGATGGCTCCTGGTGCTGGCGGTGCTGCTCGGCGGGCTGGCGCTGTTCGCGCTGGCCGCTCTGGTCTCGGCCGCCGGATCGGCCGCCTACTACGGGCTGATCCGTCCCTTCGCCGCGCTGATCTCGATCCCGGCCGTCGACGCCTGGGCGAAGTCGGTCGGCATCGTCCTCGTCGCCGCCGGCTTCCACTTCGACCTCCTGGCCTCGTAGCCGCCGACGGGAGTTCTGCTACGGCTCCGTCATGGTCAGCGCCCGCTCCGGCGCCGGCAGCGTCGCCGCGATCCGTCCGTACGGGGCCGCGGCGGCGAGCGCCGCTCCCACCGCCTCGGCCGCAGCCTCCGACGAGTCCGGCTTCTGCCACGGCAGCTTCCGCTTGCGGCGCGGGAACTCAATCAGCTTGACCGGCGCGTCGGGAGCGAGGCCGGCGGCCTCCCGGGCCAGGCCGAGCGCCGTCTCCAAGCCGCCGAGGGCGTCGACCAGGCCGATCTCGGCCGCCTGGGCGCCCAGCCACACCCGGCCCTTGGCGACCTCCTCCACCTGCTCGGGGGTGAGATCCCGGCCGTCGGCCACCAGGCCCCGGAACCGGTCGTAGACGTCGTCGAGGAAGGCCTGGAGCCGGGCCCAGCCGGGCTCGTCGTAGTCGTAGCCGGCGCTCCAGAACGTGGCGTTGGCGCCCCTGGCCACCTCCCCGGCCGTGATGCCGGCCTTCGCCAGGGTGGTCGCGGTGACGATCTTGCCGCTGACCACTCCAATCGAACCCGTGAGGGTGCCCGGCTGGGCAACGATCCTGTCCGCCCCGCAAGAGATGTAGTAGCCGCCCGAACCGGCAACATCGCCCATCGACACGATCACCGGCTTGCCGGCCCGGCGGGCGTTGCCGACGGCCCGCCAGATCGCCTCGGAGGCCACCGCCGACCCGCCGCGGGAGTCGACGCGCAACAAGATCGCCTTCACTTTGTCGTCCTCGGTCGCCTCCCGCAGCGCGCCGGTCACAGTGTCGGATCCCATCGCGATCTCGACCGTCGGGAACCACGAGAACCGCGACTTCCCGCGCGTCACTCCCCCCACCGCGTAGACCAGTGCCATCTTGTCGCCCTTGCGGTGGGGGCGGCCGGCCCGCTTGAGGTACCGGTCGAGGTAGAGCAGCCCGCCGCCCGTCTCCTCCTTGATGCGCTCGTAGACCTCGTCCCGGTAGGCGAGGCCGTCCACCAGGCCGGCCGCCCGCGCCTCCTCCGCCAGCAGCGGAGATCCGTCGATGGCGTCCCGCACGGCGGCCTCGTCGAGGCCGCGGCCGCCGGCGATGCCGGTGACGAGCTGGGCGAACTCGCCGTCGGTCAACGACTCGAGCATCTCGCGGTGTGGTGGCACCAGCTCGCGCTCGGTCAGCCGGTACATGAACGACTTGTACTCCTGGCGATGGTCGAACTGCACCCGGGCCGCCAACTTGTCGAGGACGCCCCGCAGGAACGGCACCCGGCGCAGGATGCCTGTGGTCGCCAGCGACGAGCCGGGCTGGAGGTAGACCTCGTCGAATGCCGCAGCAACGTAGTAGTCGGTGGTGGCATCGCTGGCCTCGCCGAACACCTCGGCCCAGGCCACCGTCTTCTTGCCGGCGGCCCGGAACGCCCCGACCGCGTCGCGCACCTCCTGAGCCGTGGCGAGCCCGTACCCGGCCGCGCCCACCCTGGCGACGAGAGCGGCGACCCGGTCGTCGCCGGCGGCCCGGTGGAGGGCGTCGACGACGTCGCGCAACCGCATCCGCCTGCCGATGAGGAGCCTCGCGCCCGGCACGTCCGGGACGTGCTCGACCAGACCCTGCTCCAGGTCGAGCTCCAGGATCGTGCCCCGGGGCACGCGGCGCTGCAACCGCCGGCCGAGCGCCAGCATCACGACGGCACCGCCCGCCGCGATGAGCGCCACCAGCCAGTGCCGCAGCACGCCGACGAGCAGCGTCAGGCCGGCAAGCACCAACAGCAGAGCCAGCACGGCGCCGAGCAGGGGAACGGTACGGCGGAGGCGGTCGGGAAGGCTCATGGCAACTCCTGGTTGGCTGACGCGTGAATCTACCGGCAGCCGCGCTATCCGGAGTGCGCCGACTCGAGGATCTCGGCGCGGTCGATCGGGCCCGGGAGGTGACCGATCGTGATCAGCTTGCGCTCGGCGACCTCCCGGGCGAAGCGGGCGCACAGATCGAGGGGATGGCCGTCGAGAACCGCCACCAGGAACCCGGCCCAGAAGGCGTCCCCGGCGGCGGTGGCGTCCTTCACCTCGACCGGGTGCACCGGAACGTGGGTGAGCTCGCCCCCCACCGAGAGCAGGATGCCGGCGCCGCCCATCGTCAGCACGACGACGTGCGGGCCCAGCTCGTGGAAACGCTCGACGTAAGCCTCCGGGGCGACATCGTCGCCGAAGAAGCGGCGACAGTCGTCGAGCGACGGCTTGGTTAGGTCGGCGTATGCGAACATCTCGGCGAGGATCCGCCGGGCCTCGTCGGTCTGCGGCCACACCACCGGGCTGTAGTTGGGATCGAGCGACACCAGCTTGCCGTGGTCCTGCGCCAGCCGGAACGCGCGCTCGACGGCGTCGCCACACGGCGGGCGGGACAGGCCGAAGGTGGAGGCGTGCACCACCCGGGCCCTCGCCACCGCCTCCTCGGGGACGTCGTCGGGCTCCAGCATGTAGTCGCCGTGACGGAGCGCCTCGAACTCCGGGGTGCCGGCGGTGCGCGACACGAAGATGACGGTGGTGTGGACCCGGTGGTCCATCACGAGGTACTCGACGCCGACCCCTGCCGCCCGCAAGGCGCCCTTGAGGAAGGTGCCGAACGCCCCGATGCCGGTCTTGGAGACGATCGCAGCGCTCCCGCCGAGCTTCGACACGTACACGGCGATGTTGGCCGGCGATCCGCCCAGGTGGCGGCGGAACACCTCCACCTCCCGCAGCCATTCGGTGTCCGTGTCGGCGAGGAAGTCGACCACGGTCTCCCCTACGGCGAGCACGTCGATGTCGCCGGTGGGCAGATCCACGATGGCCCTAGCGGCCCCTGAAGTCGGGCTCGCGTTTCTGGAGGAAGGCCCTGACGCCCTCCACGACGTCTTCCGACATCAGACAGACCGCCTGGGCCTGATCTTCGTAGGCGAGGGCTTCCTCGAAGCTCATGTCGAGCGAGCGCTCGAGACCCGCTTTGATGAACCGCTGCGCCAGGGGGGCGCCTCTGGCAAGCTCCTCGCCGAGGCTGACGGCCTCGTCGAGGAGCTTCTCCGGCTCGACCAGGCGGGAGACGAGGCCGATCTCGGCGGCCTCCTCCCCCGACACGAACCGGCCCGTCAGCGCCAGCTCCTTGGCCCGTGCGAGGCCCACGATGCGGGGCAACAGCCAGGTGCCGCCGAAGTCCACGGTCAGGCCGCGCTTGACGAAGATCTCGGCGAAACGGGCCCGGGACGTGGCGAGCACCACGTCGCAGCCGAGCGCCAGGTTCATGCCCGCTCCGACCGCCACGCCGTCGACCGCAGCGACGGTTGGCTTGGGGAGCCGGCGCAGCGCCGTGGCGGCCCGTCCCACCGGGAGCATGCTGCGGTAGCGGTCGGCGGCCGACGACCCCACGTTGGCGACCGCCAGATCGGCGCCGGAGCAGAAGTCGCCGTCGGCCCCGGTGATCACCAGGCAGCGCTGCTCGGACGCCTCGAAGTCGCCGAGCGCGGCTTCGAGCTGCGGCCAGCCCGCATCCGGGATGGCGTTCTTGCGCCCGGCATTGGTGATCGTGAGGATCCGAACGGGCCCGCGGTCCTCGGTGGGGAACATGCCGGCAGGTTAGACGCAGGCCATCTCACGGGCAGCCCGCGGCGAGGCGATGCGCCGGCTCCCCACTGCCGGCCGAGGCGAGCGATGGACCAGGCCGATTGGCCCTATCAACGTGCGACAACCGGCGCGACATTCGCGTCGGAGAGCAGCGTCGTGAGACCTTGGCCGGTCATCTTGGGCATGGCGGTCGTCGCTGCGGCGCTGGCCGCGCCGCGGCCGGCGGGCGCCACCAATCCCGGCGGCGCCGGGATGATCGCCTTCGAGACCTCCGGTTCGGATGTCCCGCACGACATCGGGATGATGCGGCCGGACGGCACCGTGGTGGCGATGCTCACCGACGCCGCCGCCGAATGCCCTTATGCGGAGATGCCCGGCGGCAACTACACCCACCCTGCCTGGTCGCCCGACGGGCGGCGGCTGGCGTTCTACGCATACACGTCCCATCAGGGCCATTGCGACGGCGCCCTCCACGTGGCGGACGCCGACGGGTCGAACCGCCGTCGGGTCGCCGACGTGCAGGAGTGGATGTCGGGAGTGTCGTGGTCGCCCGACGGCCGGCGCTTGGTGTTCGGCGACTCCCGGTTCGGGACGGCCGGCGTGTGGCGGGTCGATGTCGACGGCACCGACCTGCGCCGACTCGGAGCGGGTGCCCACCCGTCCTGGTCCCCGGACGGCACGACGATCGTCGCCCATGCCGGCGACCTCGTCCTCATGGACGCCGACGGCGGAAACCGGAGGCCGCTCGTGCCGGGGTGGGACGCCGACTGGTCGCCGGACGGGACCAGGCTCGTGTTCGTCACTGCGAACGGCCGTCTGGCGGTGATCGGGGCCGACGGCTCCGGCTTCGGCCTCCTCGGGCCGGATCGCAGCCCGGAGATGACCTCGGATCCGTCGTGGTCACCCGACGGCGGCAGGATCCTGTTCAACCTGAGCTCGACGACGGGCGGCCCCCACATCGACCTGTGGATGATGAATGCCGACGGGTCCAACGCCCGCCGGATCGCCGCGTTCGCCCAGGCCGGAGCCTGGCAGCCGCTGCCCCCGGTGACCCAGCCGGTGGGCCTGGTCGACCCGGCCACCGGCATCTGGCGCCTCGCCCGCATCGACGGGACGGTGGCGGCGTTCTACTACGGCAACCCCGGCGACTACCCGATCGTGGGCGACTGGGATTGCGACGGCGACGAGACCCCGGGGCTGTACCGGCGATCCGACGGCTACGTCTATCTTCGCAACTCGAGCACGACCGGCATCGCCGACGTTCGCTTCTTCTTCGGGAACCCCGGCGACATCCCCCTGGCAGGCGACTTCGACGGCGACGCCTGCGACACGGTCTCGATATACCGGCCAGGCGAGGGCCGGGTGTACGTGATCAACGAACTCGGCTCCGCGGCCAGAGGCCTGGGTGCCGCCGAGAAGGCGTACTACTTCGGGAACCCGGGCGACAAGCCGATCGTCGGCGACTTCGACGCCGACGGCGTCGAAACCATCGGGCTCCACCGGGAGAGCACCGGCCTCGTCTACTTCAGCAACGCCCACCGCAGCCAGGTGGCCGATCACCAGTTCATCTTCGGCGACCCTGGCGACCGCCTCGTCTGCGGGGACTGGAACGGCGCCGGCGCCGACAGCCCGGCGGTGTTCCGTCCCGGCGACGCGACGTTCTACTTCCGCCACACCAACACCCCAGGGGTCGCCGACACCACGATCCCGTGGGGCGAGCCGCACTGGCTGCCGGTGGCCGGCGACTTCGGGCTCGGTTGACCCGGCCTTCGACCGCGGCGTCCCTAGCATCCCCCCGTGGGCTTCAACCCCTTTCGCAAGCACCGGGTCAACGCCGTCGATGTCGCCATCGTCGTCGGCTTCGCGGCGATCACCATCGGATTCGTGCTGTGGGCGCTCCTTTCGGGGTAGAGGTCGTCTCGCTGGTACAGCCCTACGCCGCCCGCAAGCGCTACTGGTGCCCGGGCTGCAACGGGCCCATAGAGCCCGGGACCGGTCACTTCGTCGTCGTCCCCGAGTTTGCCCCCGACCTCCGCCGCCACTGGCATCGCGGCTGCTGGCACATCGAGAGGCGAAGCCGAGCCGGGTAGCCGCATCCGATCCGGCTCGCCGCTCGGCTGGGTGCCCCCGCCCTCCCAGCTCAGCCCACTCGTGGGATCCAGCGGACGTCGGCGCCATCGGGGCGAACCGTCACCTCCACGAGGTCGACACGACCCAGGCCGAGGCCGGACGCCGTACGACGGACCCGGGCCGCCTTCGCAGGGTCGAAGTTGAACTCGGGCCGGTGAGGACCTGCGGTACGGGTGCGCACCTCGACGGCCGCGGACTCGGCACCGAACCTGACCACCAGGTCGATCTCGCCGCGGCCCGAGCGTACGTTGCGGGCGAGCACCGCCGCGCCGCGCCGACGCAGGAAGGAAGCGGCGAGATCCTCGCCGAGCCGGGCCAGGCGCGCTCGCCGCGCGGCCGCTAGAGCTGCGGGGTGGTGTCCAGCTCCTCGATGTTGACGTCGCGGAACGTCATCACCCTGACCTTCTTCAGGAACCGGGCCGGCCGGTACATGTCCCATACCCACGCATCCTCGAGCTCGATCTCGAAGAACACCGACCCGTCGGCGCGGCGGGTGTGCACCTCGACCCCGTTGGCGAGGTAGAAGCGGCGCTCCGTCTCCACCACGTACCGGAACATCGGCAGCACGTCCCGATACTCCCGGTAGATCTGGAGCTCGACTTCGGTTTCGTACCTCTCGAGGTCTTCCTCGCCCACGGTGCTCTCCCGGGCCAGCGGCTGATCGTCGGCGCGGGATCATACCGATGACCCGTTCGCTACCGGGGGTGCGCTCCCTCGGCCGGCGGCTCGGGTGCGGGCCCCGGGGGCCCTCTGCGCCTTTGTATCGAACAGGTGCGACAGATCCGCTACAGGCCGCCCCAGCGGCTCGGCGGCCACACTTTGAAGAACGCCCTGCCGACGATCTCGTCGACCGGGATCTCCTCGAAGAAGCGGCTGTCCTGGCTGTTGTTGCGGTTGTCCCCCATCACCCACACCATGCCCTGGGGAATCACTCGCTCCGGCAGGTCGCGCATGACCGCCCCGGGGAACACGTAGGGCTCGTCGATCGGGCTGCCGTTCACGAACACGCGGTTGTTGCGGATCTCCAGCCGGTCGCCGGGCACGGCCACGACCCGCTTGATGAACTCCGAAGCCGGAGAGCTGAGCCCGAGCGCCTCCCCGATGTTGCGAACGACCGCGGCCGGCAGCGATTCGCTGTCGCCGTTGTCGATGGCGTAGGGCGAGTCGAACACGACGATGTCGCCGCGGCCGGGGTCGCCGAACCGGTAGGCGAGCTTGTTGACCATGACCCGGTCGCCGATCATCAGCGTGTTCTCCATCGACCCGGACGGGATGAAGAACGCCTGGACGAAGAACGTCTTGATGACGACGGCGACCACGAGCGCGACGAGAATGAGGACGGGCAGCTCCCGCAAGAAGGAGCGGTTGGCCTTCTTCTTCTCGGTCTCGTCCTGGACGCCGTCGCGAAGCCGGTCCACCACGTCCTGGGCCGCCGCCGGGATCGCGACGTCGTCTTCGGCGATGGCCTGGTCGTCGGGAATGCGGCTGGTCACGATCGCGACGTTACCGCAAGGCGGCGGATGCGCACGACCCGGTCAGTCGCGCTTCTCTTTGATGCGCGTGGCCTTGCCGACGCGGTCGCGCAAGTAGTAGAGCTTGGCGCGCCGCACGTCGCCGCGCCGGGTCACCTCGATCTTCGCGATGATCGGCGCGTGGACGGGGAAGATGCGCTCCACGCCGACCCCGAAGCTGATCTTGCGAACGGTGAACGTCTCCCGGATCCCGCCCCCGTCGCGGGCGATGACGACGCCCTCGAACACCTGCACGCGCTCCCGGCCTCCCTCGGCAACGCGCACGTGCACGCGGACGGTGTCACCGGGACCGAAGTCGGGGATGTCGTCACGCAGCTGCGCAGCCTCAAACTGGTCGAGCGTGTTCATTGGAGGTCCTCTCGAACGCGCCGGACCGAGCGCCCGGCGGGCGGAACTCTAGCCCGGCCCTGGTGCTTCTCGGAAATCTTCGGCGAGCAGATCGGGACGGCGCTCGCTGGTGCGGGCCCGGCGTTGGCGCTCCCGCCATTCGGCGATGCGGCCGTGGTCGCCGGACAGCAGGACTTCCGGCACTCGCCAGCCGCGGAACTCGGCCGGGCGGGTGTACTGCGGCTCCTCCAGGAGCCCGTCCCGGAAGCTTTCGGTGAGCACCGATTCCGGGTTGCCGACCACGCCCGGCAGGAGCCTGACGACCCCCTCGATGACCGCGAGCGCCGCCACCTCACCGCCCAGCATCACGAAGTCGCCCAGTGAGACCTCCTCGTCGACGAGGTGTTCGGCGACCCGCTCGTCCACCCCCTCGTAGCGCCCGCACACGAGCGTCACCTCCTCGAGCAACGCCCATCGGTCGAGATCGGCCTGGACCAGCCGTCGTCCCGCCGCCGAGAACAGCACCCGGCGCGTGCCCGCCAGCGGATCGAGCGCTGCCGCCAGCGGCTCGACGGCGAGCACCATTCCCGGGCCCCCGCCGAAGGGGGCGTCGTCCACCTGGCGGTGCGGTCCGGTGCCGTGCTCGCGCAGGTCGTGCAGAACCACTTCGACCAGTCCCTCCGCGCGCGCCTTTCCGACCAGGCTCGTTTCGAGGTGCGCTGTGAACAGCTCGGGGAAGATCGAAATCACGTGGATCCGCACGGTCGCAGGGTATCGTCCGCGCGCCAGCAGGAGGCACGCCGACTTGACCGACTACGTGCACGCCGACGGCTCGCCCGAGTGGCGAGTGCGGACCCCCCGCCGGCGCCTCAGCCAGGCGCTGACCATTGCCCGGCGGGCCACCGGCCACGGGCGTGCCGAAGGCGACGACACCGGCCACGCCCCGGTCGTCGACATCTTCGATCCGGACGCTTCTCCCGCACCGCCCGAGGCGCCGACCCGCTCCGAGGTGCGTCACCCGGCCGACCTGGTCACCGACCTCGGGCCCCCGGCCGGGTTCGGCGGCCCGGCGCCGCGCCGCGACGGCGACGACTACGGCCTGGGCCGGGAGTGGGGTTCGACCTGGCGCTGGACCGCCCAGGGGTGGGTCGATCAGGACGCGGGCGTGCCCCGGTGGCGGCCGGTCGTCACCACCACCACCGAGTTCCCCGAGTGGCAGGTCGACACCTACCTCGGCATGGTCGCCGGCGAGGCGGCAGTCGTCGTCGTTCCCGAGCCCTCGCTGCTGGGACGAGCCCACGACGAGGGAAGGGCCGTGGCGATGCGGGGGCTGACCGACGCTGCCATCGCCCGGGGCGCTCACGCCGTCGTGGGTGCTGCACTCGCCTACACCACCATCGACGACCGGGTGGTGGTCACCGCCACCGGGACCGCCGTCACGCTGCGCGACCGGTAGCCGCCTGCGGGCTCCCGTAGCATCACCGGATGTTCCGCGGTGCCTCGTTCCGCGCCGGCGTCCTGCGAGCCGCGGTGCTGGCGCCGGCCATCGCAGTGTTCGGCGTCGCCTACGGGGCCTTGGCGGTCGAGGCGGGGCTGGCCCGCTGGGTGGCGGTGCTGGCATCGGCGATCGTGGTGTCCGGGGCCGCCCAATTCGCGCTCGTCGGCCTCGTCGCCGCCGGCCCCGGACCGGTGCTGGTGGCGACCGCCGGGCTCGCACTCCGCCACCTGCCGATGGGCGCCCGGCTGCGGTCGCTGGCGAGGGACCAGCCTCCGGCGGTGCGCGCCGCCCTGGCCTGGGTCCTCGTAGACGAGACCTTCGGGCTCACCATCGACGCCGCCAACCGCGGCGAGCCCGATCCGGTTGCATTCAAAGCAGGCGCCGACCTCGTGCTCTACTCACTGTGGGTGGCGTTCACCGTCGCCGGCACCCTGATCGGCGGCCGCGCCGATCCCGAGGACTGGGGCGCCGACGTGTTCTTCCCGCTGATGTTCCTGGCGCTCGCCGCGCCCCTCGTCCGGTCGCGGCGCGACTGGGTGGTCACCGCAGCCGCCATCACCGCCGCATTGGCGGCAACCTTCGTGCTCCCCGACGCATGGCGGATCACCGGGGCCGCGGCGGCGGCCGCCGCCGCCGGCGCCGCCCTGCCCGAGCGAATGGCCTCGGCCCATGGGTGACGTGGCCTTGATCGTGGCCATGGCCGGCATCACGTACGCCAGCCGGGCGGGGTTCCTGGTGTGGGGCGGAGAGGAGCCCGGCGGTGCCGTCGGACGCTTTCTCGACACGTTCCCGCTCGCCCTGTTCGTGGCCCTGGCCACGCTCGGGCTGGCGGCCCCCGACGGCGAGCCCGACGCCACGCTGGCGCTGTGGGCCGGTGCAGGTGGTATCGCCGGGGCGGCACTGACCGGACGGTCGCTGGTGGGCGTCCTGGCGTCGGGAGGAGCCACCTACTGGCTGGCGCGGCTGCTGATTTGACGGCGTAGCATCGGGCCCAACCGGCCCCATTGGGGGGGCTGCCGACGAGGAGGGTTCGAGTATGCATCCCGATGCCCAGGTAGTGCTGCGGGGGTTCCAGGCGTTCGCCGAGGGCGACATGGCGACGATGAAGGGCCTGTTCCACGACGACGCCGTATGGCACACCCCTGGCAACAATCCGTATTCGGGCGATCACAGCGGCGTCGACGCCATCCTGCGCAACTTCGGCGCGATCTCGGCAGCGGCCGAGATCACCAACGTGCCCCACGACGTCCTCGCCTCCGACGACCACGTGGTGGTGCTGGTCAACAGCACGCTGAAGAAGGCCGACCAGACCCTGGAGTCCGCCACCGTGTTCGTCTTCCACGTCGAAGGCGGCAAGGTCAAGGAAGCCTGGGGCATCCCGAGCGACCAGGCCGCCTCCGACGCCTTCTGGGAGAGCTGATACGCGTCTCGAAAGGCTGGCGGGGGCCCTTGGGTCGAATCCGGGCCCCCGCAGACGGCGACGAAACTAGGTGCTACGGAGCGGCGAGTGCAGTCTCCAGAGCTTCGAGCGCCTGGTTGAGGAGCACCTTGGTGTACAGCGGGTTGTGCACTCCGAGGCTTTGCTCCTCGAGGACGTACATGTAGTTCCACATGGCCGCTGCGACTTCTGCCGGATAGGTCCCGGCGATCGAGCGGTTGATGCGCTCGGGGTCGCTGTCCATGATCCCCACCTCGATGAGGAGCGGCTGGATCTGGTCCATGAGGGCCTGCACCTCGGTCTGCGTGCCCTCGAGGTCGAAGTCCTCGGCATCCTCGTGGCATTCGACGCAGTAGGAAACGCGCGGCTCCCAGGTGTGGTTGTACGTCGAGTCGCCGGCGGCGTCCGGGGCGTAGGCGCCGCCCATGTGGCAGCCGACGCACCCATCTTCAACCTCCTCGTAGTGCTCGGAGACGCCACCGGTGACGAGCAGGCCGCCCTCACCGAGGAGCGACTGTGCCTCGACACCATGATGGGGGCCGAACCGCGTCGTATCGAAGGTGATGTTGCCGTCCGCGTCGACGACCGGGATCTCGTTGCGAATCTGGTGGCACTCCGCGCAGAGGTTCGACTCGCCCAGGTCGTAGATGCCGTCCGTCATCTCCAGCGACACGGCAGCACCACCGCCGGTGAGCGCCCAGTCCTCTTCGGGATCGTAGGACTCGTGCACGTTGTGACATGTGCGGCAGCTGTACGGTGAGACGTTGATCGTCCCGGTGACCGACTCGTCGTGGGGAGGGAGATTCGCGGCGATTCGAGCCTCGGCAGCTTCGCTGCCGTGGCAGCCGGCGCAAGAATCGCTCTCACCACGGATGAACGCCTCGCCGCTGCCGTGGAGCGAATGCTCGAACTGCGCCTGCTTGGACACCAGGGCGGTCGACGCATCGTGACATCCCGTGCAACTCAAGTCGGCGGCCATGAGCGCACTGCCTTCGGCACCGGCGGCACCGGCGGGACCCTGCGGGCCTTCGGGACCGGCGGGACCGGCGGGGCCGGCGGGGCCGGCGGGACCTTCGGGGCCGGCATCGCCACTACACCCCGACATGCCGAGCACCAAGACGACGACAAGAACAAAGAGTGGGTTCGCCTTGGCCAGCCGCATTCGCACCCTCCTCCAAGCGGTCTTGGCTAAGTATGTTGCCGGGAAAAGCTGGAGCGCCAATAGGGACCTTTGGCCCTGACTGGGGGCCATGGGGGCCGTTTGGCCCCACGGTCCCGGGCCGGGGCTCAGGTACCGGCCAGCAAACGGTCGAGGGTGCCCTCGAGGGACGAATCCGTGACGGGACCGGCGATCCTCGCCGCGATCACGCCGTTCCGATCGATGAAGAAGGTCTCCGGAACGCCGAAGACGCCGAACTCGACCGCGGCGATCGACTCGGGATCCACCACGTGGAGGTAGTCCTCCCCCCACCCCAGCTCGTCGAGGAAGGCCCGCGCCGCCGCTCTCGAGTCCTGGTGCACGACGCCGACGAATCGCACGCCGCGAGTGCCATAGGCCCGGTTGGCCGCGGTCAGGTATCCGTGCTCCGCCCGGCAGGGGAAACACCAGGATGCCCAGAAGTTGACGACGACGATGTTGCCCCGCAGGTCGCCCAAGCGCAGCGTCCCCTCGTCGTCGAGGTACTCGAGCTCGAGCGGAGCGACCGGGGTTCCGATGAGGGGGGAGTCGATGATGCGGGGATCGATCCCGAACCGGGTGGCGAAGACCGCGACCATGAGGACGATCCCGGCTCCTACCGACACCCAGACGATCAACGAGCCGCGGCGTCGGCGGACCGCCGGGTCGGATGAACGCTGCTCGTCGTCGTTCATCCTGCCCCCGCTGCTGCCCGTGCCGACGCCAGGGTGCCCTCGACTTGGGCTCGAAGTTCGGCGTCGAGGTCCTGAAACGCCAGGACCTCCTCGAGAAGCGGGATCGCCGCTTCGGGATCGTCGAAACCCATGAAGCGCACGTACCCGAGGAACATCTTGGCCTCGACGTTGTCGGGATTCACCTGGAGACTCCGCGACACGTAGTCGTCGGCCGCATCGAACTGATCCGTGATGAACGCCATCCACCCCACCCGGCCGAGTGCGATGCTCTCCTGCACGGGGGTCGGGGCCGACTCGAGGACTGCGAGGTAGTGACCGAGGGCCGCCGCGTACTGGGCGCGCTGGTAGTAGGCGTCGGCAACCGCAAGCCTGAGTGCGACGTTGTCCGGGTTCTCGGCGACCACCTGTTCCATCGTGTCGAGGGATCCGTCCGTTTCGGGCGCCGCGCGCGGCGTGTTGTCCACCCCGGCGGCGGCACCCTGCTGGGACGGAACGGTGTCTTCGCCGATGAAGAGGATGGCCAGAGTGAGTGCGGAGACGAGGGCGACCGTCCCGACGACGGCTCTACGGGTCGAGAGTCCCTGACGTTCGAGTCCCGCCCCGGCGCCATGGGTCTCGACGCTCGCCAGCGCAGCCTCGACCTCGGCGAGCTCCAGTTCGTAGGCTTCCCGCAGCCGGCCCGCGGTCGCGACCTCGATCTCTCCGGCGTCCACCTGCTCCGCCAGTTCTTCGATGTCCTGGCTGATGTGGCGGCGCCGTTCCTCCAGGGCGGTCCGCTCGCGATGGCCGTCGGTCACCGGGCAGCCTCCTCGGAGATGTCGTCCGGGGTGCCCTCCCCGCGCCGGACACGTCCGGCGATGAGCACCACACCTCCGGCGAGAGCCAGCAGCGGGAGAAGCCACAGGATCAGCGTCGCCCCGCGGAAGGGAGGATCGAGGACGATCCAGTCGCCGTAGCGAGCCCGGAAGTACTCGATGATCTGACCATCGGACTCGCCCATTGCGACACGCTCGGAGACGATCCGCATCATCGCCGTGGCGGTCTCGGACGGCGAGTCTGCGATGGGCTCGCCCTGGCAGACCGGACACCGGATCCGACTCCCGAGGGAAGCGACCCGATCCGACTCGGACGGCTCGCCGGCCACCAACCCGACGAGGACGATCGCCGCGAGCGCCGCCGTGACCAAGCCGGCGATCCAGCGGCGGACGGCCTCAGACACGGTCCACCGCAACCCGCTCGGGAACGGCGGCATCACGCCGCGGCTTGCGCACGAGCCACGCCCAGGCGCCGCCGCCGACCATGAGGCCGCCGCCCAACCAGATCAACCAGATGTACGGGAACCAGAACACGTCGAGGGTGGCCCCCTCCTCGTTGATCGCGGTCAGCGACAGGTACAGATCGCCGCGCAGCTTGACGTCGACAGAGGGGGTGGCGATCGCCTGGCGGCTCTGCAAGTAGTTGTTGAGGCGAGGCTCCATCTCCCACCGGCTGTCGCCATGGCGGACCTCCATTCGGGCACCGAAGACCTCGCGATTCGACTCGAGACGGCGGAACGGCTCGCGGTAGGTGAGCTCGAAGCCGGCGAAGTCCGCTGACTCTCCCGGCTCGAAGCGGATCTGGTCCTCGAACGACAGGTTCGACGACACCGCGATACCGAGCGCGACGACCGCCACCCCGATGTGCGCGATCTGCCCTCCCCAGTACCCGGAGTCGTTGCGCATGAGGCGGAGGACCCCGCTCGGGAGGGAGTTTTCGTCGTCGGAAGCGCGCCGGGCCAGCGTCCAGAGGTGCCGCACGGCAACCGACACCACGAACGTGGCGAGGAGCAGAACGACGAGGATCCAGCCGTTGCGGGTGCCGCCGAGAACGGCGGCCGCCGTGACTGCGAGCGCCACCCTCATCGGAGTCCGCACGCGTTCCCACACGACGGCGGGACGGGCGAACCGATAGGGCATGACGCTCCCGACCGCCATGGTGAGTATGAGCAGGAGCGACAACGGGATGCCGAGGCGTTCGAAGAAGGGGCGCCCGACCCCGACCTGGGTTCCCCGGATCAACTCGACGAGCATCGGGTAGAGGGTCCCGGCGATCACCACGAAGGCGAACAGCGTCAGGAGCAGGTTGTTGATGAGGAACGCGCCTTCACGGCTGATGAGGGAGTCGAGCCGGGGCGACGAGGCCACGAGGTGGATGCGCACCGCGAACAGACCGAGCGAGGCGACGAGGACGACCATGAGGAACCAGAGCAACGCCGGCCCGATCGCCGATTGCGTGAAGCTGTGGACCGACACGATGACGCCCGACCTGGTGAGGAACGTCCCGAGGATGGTGAGGGAGAACGCCGCGATCACGAGCACGAAGTTCCACGCCTGGAGCATGCCGCGCCGGACTTGGACGACGGCGGAGTGCAGGAAGGCGGTGGCGACCAACCATGGCAGGAGCGAGGCGTTCTCGACGGGGTCCCAGGCCCAGTAGCCGCCCCAGCCGAGGACCTCATAGGACCACAGGCCGCCGAACAGGATCCCGGCGGTCAGGAACACCCAGGCTACGAGTGTCCACCGACGAGTCCGCTTCAGCCACTCGACGCCGCTCTGACCCAGCATCAGCGCCGACATGGCGAAGGCGAAGGGGGCTGTGAGGCCGATGTAGCCCACGTACAGCAGCGGTGGGTGGACGGCCATCAGGATGTGGTTCTGCAACAGCGGATTCGGCCCGAACCCTTCGGCCGGCACCGCGGCCGTCGACAGTGGGAAGCTGCTCGACACCGCACACCCGACGGTCCGGGCCTCGACGCACACCCGGAAGGGATTGCTGATGGTGAGCACGAGCGCCACGAAGAACAGCGACACGAGGCCCATCACGAGGAGCGCGCCGTTCCCGAGCCGATCTCCGTCACCGCGGCGGTGGTGGCTGCGCCACACCACGTAGGTGAAACCGGCGAGTACGAGCAGCCACAAGACGATGCTCCCCTCCAGGGCTGCCCACGCCGAGGCGATCTTGAACAGGAACGGTGTCGTGGACGCAGAGTTGTCCGCGACGTACTCGACCGAGAAGTCGTCGGTGAGCAATCCGATCTCGAGCGCGATCATCGCAGCTGCCGAGCCCGCCACGAGACCGAGGACGGGAAGCCTGGTCCGGTCCGGCACGGCGAGGGTGTCGTTGCGGAGGCCCTGGAATCCCCGCCATGCGAGAGCGGCCGCCGACACGAGCGCGGTGATGATAGCGAGATAACCGACCGCCGAGCTCAAGACGGACCTCCTTCCGGCCAACATCGTAGGTTCGGGCGCCTCTCCACGGGATCGGGGTCATGACCCGCCGGCGGCCGGTGTCAACGATCGTGGAGATCATTCCCGCCCATTGGGATCGGACCAACGGCCCTTCGGCAGGGCTGTTCGTCCCGACGGTCCCAACGAATGCCTCCCCTACACTCCGGCTGTGCGCTCGGCCGGCCCCGTCGTCGAATTCATCGGTCTCGGCGTGCGGATCGGCGACACGCCAATCCTCCGCGGTGTGGATCTGACGATCGAACGCGGGGAAGTCGTCGGCATCCACGGCGGCAATGGGTCGGGCAAGACGACGCTCCTGCGCGTGGCCGCGGCGCTGTTGGCGCCTACCGAGGGGCGAGGTGCCGTGCTGGGCGCCGACCTGTTCAGCGACGAACGCTTCCAGGTCCGCGGACGGATCGGCCTGATCGGCCACGCACCCGCGCTGTATCCGCAGCTGACGCTCGAGGAGAACACGGCGTTCGTCGCTTCGGTGGCCGGCCGCGACCAGATGTTGGTTGGCGACGTGCTCGCCAAGGTCGGGCTGGCCGGGGCCAGGCATCGCCGGGTCGATCAGTGCTCCCACGGTATGCAGCGGCGGGCCGAGTTCGCACGGATCCTGCTCCTCGAACCGGACCTGCTACTGCTCGACGAGGCGCACGCCGGGCTCGATCCGCTCGCAGTCGATCTCGTGTCGGTCCTCACGAGGCGCACGACGTCCCGGGGAGGCGCAGTGATCCTCGTGACCCACGACGCGCAGCGGGCCGCGTCGATCGTCGACCGCGCCTACGAGACCGGCGCCGGCCGCCTCGTGGAGCTGCAGCGATGACCGGGTTCTGGCGGCAGGTCAAGGCCGTTGCCCGCAAGGAGATCGTCGCCGAGATCCGTACCGGGGAGGTGCTGCTCATCACCGCGCCCTTCGGAGCCGTGGCGCTGCTGCTGATACCGCTGGCGATAGGCACCGACCGGCCGCTGCTCTCCCGCGTCGGCCCCGGGATGTACTGGGTCGTCGTGTTGATCTTCGGCATCATGGTTGCGCTCCGCCAGAGCGCGACGGACGGTCCACCGCAGCGCGATCTCCTGGGCCTCCTTGGGATAGACCCCGTTGCGCGTTTCACCGGTCAGGCTGTTGCCACGCTGTTGCTGCTGCTGATGTTCGAAGTCCTGTTGCTCCCCGTCGCTGGAGCCCTGTACGACCCCCAGATCTCGGGATGGGGGTGGCTGGCCATGGTGGGGCTGCTCCCGATGTTCGCCGCCGGGCTGGCGCTGCTCGGAACCCTCGCCGGCTGGCTCACGGCAAACCTCGCCACCGGGCGGTCGCTCGTCCCGCTGCTCGTCGCCCCGCTGGCGATCCCGTTGCTGCTCAGCGCAACCCAGGCGCTCGAAGGCCTCCGTTTGAGGGCGAGCATCACCGGGTGGGTATTGTTGTTGCTCGCGCTCGACCTGATGCTCGGTGTGGCCGGCGTCTTGAGCGCACGACCGCTCGAGGAGGCCTCACGATGACGAAGACGCGACTGCTCGAGATCTCGGCGGTCTCAGGCATGGCGCTTGCCTTGGGTCTGAGTCTGCTCGTGCCCGCCGAGCAGATCCAGGGCCACCTCTCCAAGATGCTCTTCGTGCACGTCCCGTCGATCTACCTCGCGTATGTCGCATTCGCCGTCACCCTCGTCGCCAGTGCCTTCTACCTCGCCACGAAGGACCTGAAATGGGATCGTCGGGCCGGTGCGTCGGGAGAGGTGGGCGTGTTCTTCACGGGGCTCGCCATACTGCTCGGGATGGTCTGGGCGAAGCCGACGTGGGGCGTCTGGTGGACCTGGGACGCCCGGCTCGTGCTGACCGCAGTGATGTTCTTCGTCTACCTCGGGTACGTCGCCCTGCGCCGTTCGATCGCGGATCGCACGATCCGAGCCCGTCGCTCCGCGGTGTTCGGGATACTGGCCATCGTCCAGATCCCCCTGGTGCACTTCTCGGTCATTTGGTGGCGCACGCTCCACCAACCGCCGAGCCTGAGCCGACCCGGGCCCGTTCAGATGGACCCGCCGTACGTGTCGGCGCTGGTCTTCTCCCTGCTTGCGTTCACCCTCTTGTATCTGGCTCTCGTCGGGGGACGCATCGAGCTGAGCAAGACCCAGGACGCCATCGAGGACGCCTACCGGGAGCGAACGACGGCCGTGGCCGGAGAAGCGATCACCGCGCCCGATCTCCACGAACTGGTGGCCGACGATGTCTGAGTGGGGCTGGGTCGCGCTCGGCTACGGCGTCACCTACGGATCGGTGGTCGCCTACGCAGCGTGGACGCTCACGCGGGTCCGCCGGGCCCGCCGGGCCCTGCAGGAGCTCTCGTCGTGAAGCGATACCGCCCCTTCGTGCTTCCGGCCATCGGCCTCATCGTCGTGATTGTGGGATTCCTCACGTACGGGTTGCTCAACGAGAACCTCGTGTACTTCAAGACTCCCACCGAGCTCCGCACCGATCCCGCCGGGGACGATCGCGTCAGGCTCGGCGGACAGGTGGAGGCGGGCAGCGTGGCGCAGGAGCCGGAATCGGTGACGTTCCTCGTTGGAGACGGCGTGAACGTGATCCCCGTCCGTCATCAAGGGGCCCCCTCCCAGCTCTTCGCCGAGGGAATAGGCGTCGTCGTCGAAGGGCGGTGGGACGGCTCGCTCTTCCGCTCCGACACCATGCTCATAAAGCACGACGAGCAGTACCGGACCGAAGACGGCGGGACCTACCGTCCCGGGGCGGGGCTCGACGGCTGAAACGCGTCGCGCGGATAGGACGGAGCGCACTACCGCCCAGATTGCCGGACGACCCAACCCAATGCGTGCGTTCACCCCAGCCGCAGGCGTCGGCTGGGATCGTGGCCGTTCGCGAACAGCTCGGCCGCTCAGGCGCCGCGCGGGACGTCCCGGAACGGAACCGACTTGTCGACACGGGGCTCGCCGGGCAAGCCGAGCACCCGCTCGCCGATGATGTTGCGCTGGATCTGGTCGGTGCCACCGCCGATGCGCAGGCCCGGAGCGCCGAGGAAGGCGTCGTGCCAATCCCCGGCCCACGGGGCGTCGCCGGCGGACAGCATCCCGGCGGGGCCCATCAGCTCCAGTGACATCTCGTAGACGTCGCTGAGCAGGATCGTGCCGGCGAGCTTCTGGATCGACCCCTCTGGTCCGGGCAGCCGGCCCTGCGACACCGCGGTGATCAGCCGCAGGCTGTTGTAGCGGAGCGCGTG
>CAYGCW010000013.1:0-18716 GCA_964348465.1 uncultured Acidimicrobiia bacterium
GCTTGTTGGGCAGCGCCCCCATGTCGCCGCCGCCCTGCACGTTGTTCTGGCCCCGGATGGGCACGAGGCCCGAGCCCCAGCGGCCGACGTGGCCGGTGAGCAGCGCCAGGTTGATGAGCGCCAGCACGTTGTCGGTGGCGTTGTGGTGCTCGGTGATCCCGAGCGTCCAGCAGAGCTGGGCCCGGCCCGCCCTGGCGTAGTCGTGGGCGAGCTCGCGGATGGCACCTGCCGGCACCCCGGTCTTGTCCTCGGCGAAGTCGAGCGTGTAGCGGTCGACGGCGGCGGCGTAGCGGTCGAAGCCGACCGTGGCGCGGCCGATGAACTCGTCGTTGGTGAGCCCGGCGTCGATGATCTCCCGGCCGACGGCGTTGGCGAGGGCGATGTCGGCGCCGACGTCGAGGCCGAGCCACACGTCGGCCCACTGCGCCGAGGAGGTGCGCCGCGGATCGACCGCGTACATCTTGGCTCCGTTGCGCACGCCCTTGGCGAGGTGGTGGAAGAAGATCGGATGGGTTTCGCGCGCGTTCGAGCCCCACAGGATGATCAGGTCCGTGTGCTCGATCTCCCTATAGCTGCTGGTGCCGCCACCAGCTCCGAATACCGCCGCCAGACCGGAGACGCTCGGAGCGTGTCAGGTGCGGTTGCATGAATCGATGTTGTTGCTGCCCAGGACCGCTCTGGCGAACTTCTGCGCCATGTAGTTCATCTCGTTGGTCGCCTTCGAGCAGCTGAAGAGCCCGATCGCGCGTCCGCCATGATCCTGCTTGACCGCAGCGAGGCCGGCGGCGGCGCGGTCGAGGGCCTCGTCCCAACCGGCGGGCCGGAACGACTCGCCCTCCTTGACGAGCGGCTCGGTGAGTCGCGTGTAGCGCTTCCCCATCTCACCTCCTCTCGCGGTACCGCCTCCGGGTGAGGTTAGCTCTGCGGTGGTGAGCCGGGCGAGCGGCCGCCGACGCGAACCAAGCCCCGGAGCGAGTCCGGGGCTCGGTACTTGCTGGACGGTCTGGGCTACCGGACCCGTCCGGCTCTGATCAGCTTGCGCGCTTGCGGCGATCTGCCAGCCAGCGCTTGCGCAGTCGGCGTCGTTCGTCCTCGGCGTACCCGCCCCACACCCCGGCTTCCTGGTTGGTCTCCAGGGCGTACATCAGGCACTCCTCCCGTACCGAGCACTGGGCGCAGATGGCCTTGGCCTCCTCGATGTGGTCGAGGGCGGTCCCGGTGGTGCCCACGGGGAAGAACAGGTTCGGCTCAGAGTCACGACAGGCGGCGAGGTCGCGCCAGTCGGTGACGGTCAGCATTTCTCCTCCTCGGTGGGATTGTGATTGTGAACGCATTCACAAGCACGTTTCCCAAACGATTCCCTTCGCGCCGACACCATAGGGGTGGCGCCGTGCTCGCGCAAGGGTTTTTTCGCGCGGCGGTAACCTGACCCGATGGAGCTCCGATGACGGGTCGAAGTCCGATGACGATCAAAGATGAGCTGGCCGCCGAGCTGCGGTCGGCGCTCAAAGCAGGCGACCGGCCGACGGCGGCCGCCGTGCGCCAGATCGAGACCGAGGTGGCACTGGCGCGCAGCCAGCCCGGCTTCGCCGGCGACGTCGACGACGACCTGTACCGCGACGTGATCGCGTCCTACGTCAAGAAGATCCGCAAGGCCAGGGACGAGTACCTCGGGTACGGTGAGCGAGGCGCCGCCCACGCCGAGCAACTCGGCGCCGAGATCGACTTCCTGTCCCGGTGGTTGCCGACGAAGCTCGACGAGGAGGCGACGCGCCGGCTGGTGGACGCTGCGTTCGCCGAGCTGGGTCCCGAAGGCGCCACGCAGCCGGGCCGGGTGATCGGACACGTCATGAAGTCGGGGCGGGGCGACCTCGACGGGAGCGTGGTGGCGGCCCTGGTGCGAGAGCGCTTCGAGGCCGGTTGAGCCCGCACGGCTACGAACCCATGCTCGCGGTCAGCTGGGGAGAGCCCTTCTCCGATCCCAACTGGACCTTCGAGCTGAAGGTCGACGGAGTGCGGGTCGTGCTCCACGCCGGCGGCGATCGTGCCGAGGCGCTCACCCGGCGCGGGCGCAACACGCTGGCGACCTATCCCGAGCTGGCGGCATTCGCTCCCGGGCGGCCGGTGGTGCTCGATGGGGAGGTGATCGCCCTCGACGGTGACGGGAAGCCGTCGTTCGGGCTGCTCCAACGGCGCATGAACCTGTCCGACCCTGCCCGGGTCGCCGAGATGGTGGAGCGGCTGCCGGTGGCCTACGTCGTGTTCGACCTGCTCCATGACGGCCGGCCGGTGGTCCACCATCCCATCGAGGAACGGCGGTCGCGGCTCGCCGAGATCGACTTGCCTACGCCGTTCGTGAGGGCCGAGGTGGTGCCCGGAGACGGTTTGGCGCTGTGGGACTTCGTCGTCGCCGAGGACCACGAGGGCATGGTGGCCAAGCGCCTGGGGAGCCCCTATCGGCCCGGCCAGCGATCGCCGGACTGGCGGAAGGTGGCGCACCGCCACCTCCTCCAGGCGGTGGTGGGAGGCTTCACTCCGGGCGAGGGCGGGCGGTCGGGGACCTTCGGCTCGATACTGGTCGGGCTCTGGGACGGCGGCCGGCTTCGCTGGATAGGAGCCGTCGGCTCCGGGTTCGACGAGGCCACGCTCCGGGCGGTACGAGCGGCGTTCGACCAGATCGCCGACTCCCAGTGCCCGTTCCACCCCGATGCCGACCTCCCGCGGGGTTCGAAGTGGGTCGCTCCGACGCTGGTCGCCAGGATCGAGTACAAGGAGTGGACTGCGGTGGACCGCCTGCGGGCGCCGGTGTTCAAGGGCTTCACGGCGGCGCCCCCCGAGTCGGTGTCGTGGGAGGGCGAGGGCCCGCGTTCCTGAGCCGGAACGCGAAATCGCGACCTCAAGGCGAGGCGCCGAACGGACGACGTTCCCATGCATGGGGCTGGTCCCGATCGCACAGGCGTTGGCGTTGGCGGCGACCGCAGTGCTCTGCCTCGTCGCCGGCCGGCTCCTCGTGATGCTCCGCCTCGCCGAGGTCGGGGACCGGCTCGACGACGGCGCCTCCCCGGCCGACCGGATGGTGACCTGAGCGACGGCACGAGCCCGGCCGCGGCCCGTCCCCGCCCGGCCCGGCCCGGCAATCAGCCCGCGGCGGCCTTCTCCCGCTTGGCCTTGGTGGCCTCGACGCTCGCCTTCAGAGCCTCCATGAGGTCGACGACCCCCGTGGGCTGCGGGGCTTCCGGCGTCACCACCTCGTGCCCCTCGATCTTGGCTCTGGCCATCTCTTCGATCGCCTCCCGAGAAGTGTCGCGCCACTGCGACGGGTCGAACGAGGTCGTGAGGTTGTCGATGATCATCTCGGCCATGCGGACCTCTTCATCCCTGACCTCGATGTCCTCCTCGAGCAGCTCGAACCGAGGCTCGCGGATCTCGTCGGGCCAGTACATCGTCTCCATCACGATCACGCCCTCGTCGGCGCGCAACGTGGCCAGGTACTCCCGCTCCCTGATGGCCACCTTGGCGATCCCGACCACGTTCTTCTCCTCGAGCGCCTTGAGCAGGATCTGGTACGCCTTGACCCCCGTCTTCTCCGGAGCCAGGTAGTACGAGGACCGGTAGTAGATCGGATCGATCTCGGCGGCGTCGACGAACTGGACCACGTCGACCGTGCCCGACGTCGCCTTGCCGATCGCGTCGAGCTCGTCGTCGGTGAAGACGACGTAGCGGCCTTTCTCGACCTCGTAGCCCTTGACGATGTTCTCCCAGGCGACCTCCTCACCGTCCTTTTCAGCGACGCGCTTGTACTTGATGGCGCTGTGGTCGCTGCTGCGCAGCTGCTTGAACTTGGGCCGGCGGTTGTCGGTCGCGGTGTAGAGCCCGACCGGGATCGTCACCAGGCCGAACGAGATCGCTCCTTTCCAGATGGCGCGCATCCGAATCTCCTGCCGCAGTCCGGGGAAAAGCCATTCTACGGCGCCCGGGGGCGCTTGGGAGTCCGCGGACAGGCCGGCCCGTACACTCCCGGCCATGGTCGCGACCGAGAGGTTGGGAGAGCTGCGGCGGAGGATCGGTCTCGGCGCCGATCCCGACTGGCAGGCGGCCGTCGTCCTCGCCACGTCGCTGGTGCTGCTGGTCGTCCACTGGCAGTGGGGGCGCCCGGTGGCGTTCACCGGCTCCGCTCTCGAGCGCGTCACCGCCGACGCCCTCGGCGCCGGCGTGTACGCAGGAACCCTGCCGTACCTGTACTGGGGCGCGGCATCCGTGCTGCTGCGGGTCGCGGTCCCGCTGGTCGTGATCGTGTGGGTCCTGCGTCACCGCCCCGCCGCCTACGGCTACCGGCTGCGCGGCATTTCAGGCCATCTCCCCCTGTACGGCCTGCTGTTCGTGGCCATGGTGCCGCTGATCCTGGCGGCGTCCACCCTCGAATCCTTCCAGGCGACGTACCCCTTCTACGACCGGGCCGTGGAGGGAGGGCTGCAGTTCTGGCTCTACCAGGGCGGATACGTGCTGCAGTTCGTGGCGCTCGAGGCGTTCTTCAGGGGTTACCTGGTGTTCGGGCTCGAGCGCCGGCTCGGCGCTCACCTCGCCGTCCTGGTCATGACCGTGCCTTATGTCATGGTGCATTTCGGCAAGCCGGTGCCCGAGGTCTTCGCCGCGATCGGAGCCGGTTTCATCCTCGGCCACCTGGCCCTGCGGGCGCGCAGCTGGGCTCCCGGAGTGCTCCTGCACGTGGCGGTGGCGCTGACGATGGACGTGTCGGCCATCGCCAAGGCGACCGGCAGCCTCCGCTCGGCGCTGGGCCTGATCTTCTAGAACCGGGTCCACGGTAGATTGGCCCCATCCAAGCCGGGACTTCTTTCTGTAGTCGCCGGCCACGCTCGTGTGATAGTTTGGGGGCATATGGGGCGCAGGGGGCCGTCGACGTTGACAGCGGCGGTGCCGGCCTTGGGGTTGGTGCTCGTCCTCTTCGGCGCGCCCGCTGCCTACGCCTCGCCCGACGTGCCGGGGCTCGGGGAGGACGGCACCATTCCGCCGACGGCCACGTCCCCGACGGAGCTTCCCGCCGACCAGGCCCCGCCGCCCGACGAGGCACCGCCCCCAGAGGTCCCCCCGCCCGGCGAGACGCCCACGTTGGTCGTGGCGCCGGCACCGGGCCCAACGCCGCCCGGCTTCGAGGCGTTCCCGATGATCTTCCCGGTGGTCGGGGACTACAGCTACGTCGACACCTTCGGCGCGCCCCGTGACGGCGGCCGGCGCCGCCACAAGGGCACCGACATCTTCGCCGTCAAAGGCACCCCGGTCGTCGCCATCGCCGACGGCGTCGTCGCCAAGGTGGCGGAGGGCAAGACCGCCGGCCGCTACATCGTCGTCGAGCACGCCGGCGGCTGGCGCTCGTACTACATCCACCTGAACAACGACACGCCCGGCACCGACGACGGCCTCGGCTGGGTGCCGGTGCAAGGGATCGCCGCAGGCGCGCCCGTGCAGGCCGGGGACCTCCTGAACTGGGTGGGCGACAGCGGCAACGCCGAGGGCACCCCGCCGCACATCCACTTCGAGCTGCACGCACCGGGCGGCGTGGTCCTCAACCCCTACCCCCACCTCGTTGCCGCCGAGGGCAAGCCCGTGCCCGCCGTGTACGGGCTCCCCGCCGCAGCCCCGGCGGACACCGCGGCAGCCCTGGCGGAGACCGCCGCGCCGACCGGAAGGGCCGCCGTGGTCGTCCCGCCCGTCGATCCGTTCATCGGCGCGTCCCTGGACGCCGTCGAAGGCGTCGGGCACATCGACTTCGGAGGCGGCTTCAACGCCGACCTGTGGGTGTACGACTCCTACGCGTACGTGGGCAGCTGGGGCCGGATCCACTCCTGCCCCGGCCACGGCGTGCGGGTCGTCGACGTGAGCGATCCGACCCGCCCGGCCCTCGTCTCCACGTTCGCGGACTCGCTCGACTTCCCGGGGACCTACGCCGAGAACATGTGGGTCGACCACGTGTCCACACCCGCCTACGAGGGCACGCTGGGCGTCGTCGGGGTGCGGCTGTGCGACAACTCGGAGTCGGGCCGGTACGAGGACTCGTTCCGCGGCCTCGCCCTGTACGATCTGCGCGACCCCCGCTTCCCCGATTTGCTCGGCACGTTCGACACCGAGATCCCGACTCAAGGCATTCACGAGTTGGCGGTCAGCGCCCTGTCCGACGGCCGCCTCACCACCGCGATCACCGTCCTCCAATCGGAGCTGCACAAGGAGGGCACCGCGGACTTGCGGCTCGTCGACATCACCGATCCGTGGATCCCCTACCAGATCGCCGACTGGGACTTCCGGCGCGACGCTCCCGATGCCCTCGCCGAAGTCGTGATGGCCGGCCGCGACGACATCGAGCTGCACGCCCACAGCGTGTGGATCGCCGACGACCCGACGAAGCTCTACGTCGGCCACTGGGACGCCGGGACGGTGGTGCTCGACATCTCCCGGCCGGCGGTGCCGCGCTTCGTGGAGGCCACCGGCTTCGCTCCCGGTGTCGAAGGCAACTCGCACAGCGGCTGGACCATGGCCGGCGGGGAGATCGTGATCGAGAACCACGAGGACTTCTTCCCCGCCGAGGACGAATCGGGCGCGGCCGAATGGGGCCACCAGCTCATCTACGACGTGTCCGGCGACGGCCCGCCGCGGCTGCTCTCCACCTTCGCCACCGAGAACAGCGTCGAGGGCGCCGACGGCAAGCTGGGCATGGACGGCATCTACAGCGTCCACAACGCGACCGTCGTAGGCCGCTACGAGTACGTGTCCTGGTACTCGGACGGGCTGCGGATCGTGGACCTCGCCGACCCGACCGCTCCGGTGGAGGTGGCTTCCTTCGTGCCTCCGGGCGCGGTCGACGAGCACAAATGGTGGGCGGCCCCCAACGGCAACCGGAAGATCCCTGTCGTGTGGGGCGTGCACCCCGTCGACGACCTCGTGTACGTCTCCGACATCAACACCGGGCTGTGGATCGTGCGCTTCGACAGCTACCCCTACGACGATCTGGCCGCCGCCGAGGCGCCTGCCGCCCGGGCGGCCGAGGATGAGCCGGCGGCGGCGCCGCAGCCGTCGGCGGGGAACGGCCCGGGCTAGGGACCCCACACCCGGGCAGGGTGCCCCCGGCAGGATTCGAACCTGCGCACCCGGCTCCGGAGGCCGGCGCTCTATCCCCTGAGCTACGAGGGCGGGCCCCGGCATTGTACCGGGCGGCAGACGCTCCGGGCCTTCGGTGCGGCCTATACCATGCCGCGTCTGATGTTCCCAGCAGCGATCGAAGACGCGATCAGGGCCGGCCTGACCGCCGCGACGGGCGCCGGCGACCTGCCCGACCTGAGCGGGCTCCCCATCTTGGTCGAGCGCCCCCGTGACCGCGACCACGGCGACTGGGCGACCAACGTGGCGCTGGCGGCCGCCAAACCCGCGGGCCGGCCCCCTCGGGTCGTCGCCGAGACGCTGCTGCGACACCTTCCCGACGTCCCTCATTTGGCTGCGGCGGAGATCGCCGGACCCGGGTTCGTCAACTTCACGCTGGGCCGCAGCTGGCTCCACGAGGTGCTGCGGACCGCCGCCGTCGGGGGCCCGGCTCACGCCCGGCTCGACGTCGGCGGCGGCGAGAAGGTCCAGGTCGAGTTCGTCTCCGTGAACCCCAACGGGCCGATGCACATAGGCCACGCGCGCGGCGCCGTGCTCGGCGACGCACTCTGCAACCTGCTGGACTACGCCGGCTGGGCGACGGCTCGCGAGTACTACTTCAACGACGCCGGCGACCGGATGGAGAAGTACTACGCCAGCCTGGCCGCCCGCTACCTCCAAGCGCTCGGGCGCGCCGCCGAGGTCCCGGCCGACGGCTACCACGGCGACTACGTCGTGGACTGGGCCGGGGAACTGGCCGCCGCGGTCGGCGACGCCTACGCCGACGACCCCCAGGCGCTGCGAGCCTGGGCGCTGCAGCGGGCCATCGACGACATCAAGACGACGCTGCACCGAGCGGGGGTCGACTTCGACGTGTGGTTCTCCGAACAGACCCTGCACGAGCGAGGCGACGTCGCCGCGGTGGTCGCCATGCTGAGGGACCGCGGCCACGCCTACGACGCCGACGGCGCGGTGTGGTTCCAGGCGGAGGCGTTCGGGGACGAGAAGGACCGGGTGATCGTCAAGTCGGACGGCACCACCACGTACCTCACCCCGGACATCGCCTATCACCGTGACAAGCTCGAGCGCGGCTTCGACCGCCTCATCAACATCTGGGGCCCCGACCATCACGGCTATGTGGCTCGCATCCACGCCGGGCTGGCAGCGCTCGGCTACGACCCGGACCGCCTCGAGATCATCATCATGCAGAACGTGAACGTCTCCCGGGAGGGGAGGCCGGTCCGCATGTCGACCCGCACCGGGGACCTGATCGCTCTCGACGAGGTCATCGACGAGGTGGGCGTCGACGCCACCCGGTACAACCTGCTGGCGGTCAGCCCCGACACCACGATCAACTTCGACCTCGACCTGGCCAAGCGGCGATCGATGGACAACCCGGTCTACTACCTCCAGTACGCCCACGCCCGCATGTGCAGCCTGGAGCGCTTCGCCGCCGAGTCCGGGGTGCGGCGGCGGCCGCTCGACGAGGCGGACCTGAGCCTGCTCGAGCACCCGGCAGAGCTGGAGCTGCTGCGCCAGGCCGACCGCCTCGCCGAGGAGGTGCGGGAGGCGGCGCTGCGACGGGCGCCCCATCGGCTCTCGCTGTACGGCTACGAGTTCGCAGGCGCCTTTCACAAGTTCTACAGCGACTGCCGGATCGTCACCGAAGACCCCGGGCTCACCCAGGCCCGGCTGTGGCTGGTGGAGGCCGCCCGCAGCGTGCTGCTCGCCGTTCTGGGCATCCTCGGCATCTCCGCGCCCGAGTCGATGTGACCGCCTCACCGTGGCCCCGCACGGCCGTCGTCGAAGGCGGTGCCCTGCTCGAGGTGGGCGGCGTCCCCGTCACCGAGCTGGCGCAGCGGTACGGGACGCCGCTCTGGGTCGTCGACGAAGACGACGTTCGCGGCTGCTGCCGCGCCTATCGGAGCGCCTTCCCGGGCACCGAGGTCGCCTACGCCTCCAAGGCCTGGCCGGTGGTGGGGCTGATGCAGCTCGCAGTGGAGGAGGGCCTCTGGATCGACGTGGCGTCGGGTGGCGAGCTGCATACGGCAGCCATGGCCGCGGTACCCATGGAGCGCGTCGTGTTCCACGGCAGCAACAAGTCGGAGGACGAGCTGGCGGAGGCGGCGCGGCAACGAGTGGGCCGGGTGGTGGTCGACAGTTTCGACGAGCTGAAGCGGCTGGAGGAGATCGGCGCCTCCCGCGGGCACCGGTTCGCGTGCTGGCTGCGGGTCACCCCCGGTATCGACGCCCACACCCACGAGTACGTCCGTACCGGCCACGACGACACCAAGTTCGGGTTCACGCTGTCGGCGGGCCTCGCCGACGCCGCCGTCGAAACGGCCGCGCGCCTCGCCCACGTCGACGTCGTCGGAGCCCACGCCCATGTCGGCTCGCAGATCTTCGGCACCGACCCCTTCGGGGCCAACGCCGAGGTGATGGTGGCCCTGCTGGCGGCGTGGCGCGAGCGCTACGGCCTGCTGGTCGGCGAGCTGAACCTGGGCGGCGGCATGGCGATCCGCTACACCCACGAGGACCATCCGGTGACGCCCGCTCGCTACGGCGAAGCCCTCCTCGCGGCGCTACAGCGGGCGTGTTCCGAGCACGGCTACCCCGTCCCGCGGCTGTTCGTGGAGCCGGGCCGCGCCCTGGTCGGCCCGGCGACCGTCACCTTGTATCGGGTGGGGACGATCAAGGCGCTGCCCGGCATCCGCACCTACGTCAGCGTCGATGGCGGCATGAGTGACAACATCCGTCCGGCGCTCTACGACGCGGAGCACGAGGTGGCGCTGGCGGGCCGGACGAGCGATGCCCCGCCGGTTCCGGTGACGGTGGTCGGCAAGCACTGCGAGTCGGGTGACCTCGTCAGGGAGCGAGCCGCGTTGCCGGCGGACCTCGTGGTGGGCGACCTGCTGGCGGTGGCGGCCACCGGTGCCTACGGCGAGGCGATGGCCTCCAACTACAACCGCGTGCCCCGCCCGGCGGCGGTGCTCGTGCGCGACGGAGCCGCCCGGCCTCTGATCAGGCGCGAGACCTACGAGGACCTGGTCGCCCGCGACGTGCCGCTGCGCTGAGCGGCGCAGCGGGTCGGTCCGCCGGCGCCGGTAGCATCGCCGGTCATGGCAGTTGGGATCGGGATTCTCGGGGCGGGTACCGTCGGCGGGACGCTGGTGCGCCGCCTCGTGGACGAGCACGAGGCCATCTCCGCCAAGGCCGGCGTCGACTTCGACGTTCGCCGGGTCGCAGTCCGCGACCCCGCCAAGCAGCGGTCGTTCGCCCTGCCGCCCGGCGTCCTCACCGACCGGCCTGCGGACGTCGTCGAGGACCCGCACGTACAGCTCGTCGTCGAGATGATGGGCGGCCAGGAACCGGCCTTCGGTCTGGTGCGCCGGGCGCTGGAGCTCGGCAAGCCGGTCGTGACCGCCAACAAGGAGCTGGTGGCCGCACGGGGCCCCGAGCTGTTGGCCGTAGCGGCCGAGCGAGGCGTACCGCTGCTCTTCGAAGCCTCGGTCGGGGGCGGCATCCCGATCATTCGTCCGCTGTCCGAGACCCTGGCGGGTGAGCCCCTCAGCCGGGTGCTCGGCATCGTGAACGGCACCACCAACTACATCCTCACCCAGATGGCGGAGCACGGCCAGGCGTACGAGGAGGCGCTGGCAGATGCCCAGCGGCTCGGCTACGCCGAACCCGACCCCACCGCCGACGTTTCCGGCGCCGACGCCGCCTCGAAGGCGGCGATCCTCGCCAGCCTCGCCTTCGGGACCTGGGTCGACGTCGATCGCGTGCACCGGGAGGGCATCGACGGCCTCGACCGAGTCGACCTCGAGCACGGCGCCCAACTCGGCTACGCCGTCAAGCTGCTGGCGATCGCCGAGAAGTCGTCCGCCGGCGTGAGCGCCAGGGTGCATCCGGCGATGATCCGCACCGACCACCCGCTGGCCGCCATTCGGGGCGCCACCAACGCGATCTTCGTAGAGGGCCCGTCCGTGCAGCAGCTCCTGTTCGCCGGTCCCGGAGCGGGAGGCGAGCCGACCGCAACCGCAGTGCTCGGCGACGTGATCGACGCCGCCCGCGAGTTGCTCGCTCGCGCCCAGGTGGCGCCTCGTATCAAGTTCGCGCCGGGCGAGATCGCCGACTTCGGAGAGGTCGCCACCAAGTGGTACGTGCGCTTGAGCGTCGTCGACAGGCCCGGGGTGCTGGCGCAGATCGCGGCCGCGTTCGGCAACGCCGCCGTGTCGATCAAGAGCGTTCGCCAGGAGGGCACCGGGGCCGAGGCCACGCTGCTCATCGTCACCCACCAAGCGCCGGAGGCGAGCCAGCGCAAGGCGGTGGATGCTCTCCAGGGACTCGAAGTGGTCGAGTCGGTGGGGGCGGTGATCCGGGTGGAGAGCGAGGAGGAGTGACCGGGCACGGCTGGCCGGGCGTCGTGGCCGCCTACCGCGATCGGCTGCCGGTGACGGACGCCACTCCCGTCGTGACGCTGCTGGAGGGCAACACCCCTCTGATCCCGGCCGAGAGGCTCTCCGAGGAGGTCGGCCGGGCGGTCTACCTCAAGTTCGAGGGCGCCAACCCCACCGGCTCCTTCAAGGACAGGGGGATGACGCTGGCCGTATCCAAGGCGATCGAGTCCGGAGCCAGGGCGGTGGCTTGCGCGTCGACCGGGAACACCTCGGCGGCGGCCGCCGCGTACGCGGCTCGGGCCGGGATCGACTGCATCGTCGTTCTGCCGGCGGGGAACGTGGCCCGCGGCAAGCTGGCTCAGGCGGTGGCGCACGGCGCACACGTGGTGCCGGTGGACGGCAACTTCGACGATGCCCTGGAGATCGTCCTGGAGCTCACCGGATCGCACGACGTGGCGCTGGTCAACTCGCTCAACCCGTACCGGATCGACGGGCAGCAGACGGCCGCGTGGGAGGTGCTCGACGCCCTCGGGGAGGCGCCGGCGGTCCACGCCCTCCCGGTCGGCAACGCCGGGAACATCACCGCCTACTGGAAGGGGTACCGGGCAGCCGGCCACGCCCCCGTGATGTGGGGGTTCCAGGCGGCGGGCGCCGCCCCGCTCGTCCACGGGGAGCCCGTAGCCCGACCGGAGACGGTCGCCAGCGCGATCCGGATCGGCAACCCTGCGTCGTGGGAGGGCGCGGTCGCCGCCCGCGACCAGTCGGGAGGCATGATCGCCGCCGTGACCGACGACCAGATACTCGACGCCTACCGGCAAGTCGCGTCGGTGGAGGGCGTGTTCGCAGAGCCGGCGTCGGCCGCTCCGATTGCCGGCATCCTCGCCCATCGCCACGAGCTGCCCGACGGGCCGGTGGTGTGCACGCTCACCGGTCACGGGCTCAAGGATCCCGACACCGCGCTCTCGGTGATGGATGATCTCGCGCCGGTGGCGCCCCGCCTCGACGCCGTGCTTCGCAGGCTGGGCTGGTAGGTGCGCGTCGCGATCTTGGCGGTGATCTTGCTGGTGGCGGCCTGCGGCGACGTCGCCGAGACGCCGGGCACCGTCCGCGAGACGACCTCCACTACCGCAACGACGTCACCGCCGCCCGAGCTGAAGCCGGACGACGACGGGATCTACCGCATCCGACTCGACGAGGCCGGCGAGGCAGAGAGGGCCGCCGCCTCCGCGGTGGTGGCGGCTGCCGCGGCTCGCTGGGAGGAGCGGGCGCTCGACGCCTACACGATGACCTACCGCGTCCCCGGTGATCCCTTCGCGTGCCACGACGAGATCACCGCCGTCGTGCGGACCGGTGAGCCCGAGGTCGACCATCCGGACTGCACCGAGTTGGGTCCGCTGGGCGACAATGTCGTCGAGCTGACGATGGAGCGGCTGCTGGCCAGCGCGGCGCAGGCGGTGGAGAGCGCCGACCTCGCTGTGGTGTGGCTGGACGTGGAGCGGGGCGAGGTCGTCCGGCTGTCGGTCGACTGGGTATTCGAGGCGCTCGACGAGCAAACCGGGTACGAGGTACGGTCGCTGGTCGAGGGCTGATCAAGGCGCCGGGCATGCGGCGTGCCGGCCGGAGCCGCCTGGCTTGTGTGGGTCAGCGGCGGCTGCGGTCGAAGGGCATCACCGTTCCCGGGGCGTCGGCCACGATGGGCGCCCCGTGCGCCGCCGCCTCCGCCGCCTCGTAGAGGGCGTCGAGGAGGAGCGGCACCTGGTCCGTCGTGTTCCGGTCGGCCGTGAGGACTGCGATCTCGGCGTGGATCTTCCTCGCGGCGCCTGTCGGGAACGTGATCTCGACGGAACCGAGCAGCATGGCCAGCCGGTCCGTCACGGCTTCCACGTCGGCGGCGGTCAATCCCGGGAGGAGCGCCACGAACGCCCCCGGCTCCAGCCGCCCCACTCGGTCGATCCGGCGCAGCGCGGCCACCACCAGAGCGGCGGTGTGCCTGACCGTCTCGCAATAGCCGCCGTAGTCCTGGAAGCGGCGGACCGCGTCGAGCGCGGGGATCCGCACCATCATCAACCCGTACGGCTCGCCGGTGCGCCGAGCCCGGGCCACGGTGTCCCCGAGAGCGGCGATGGTGCCTTGAACGTTCGGCAGACCGCTCACCGGGTCCATGGTCGACAGGATCGCGAGCTGCAACTCGAGTGCCCCGATCTCGGCGTGAGCCTCGCTCAACTGCTGCTCGAGTTCGGCGACCGTCCGTGATGCGGCCCCGGGTCCGGTCCTGGCGGGCATGGCTCTCCTGGATCGTGTGCATGCCTGCGAGCCGGGATCCCGGCTCGCAGGCGTCGGACGGGCCACCTCCGTGTGTCCGTTCCGAGACCCCAGTCGGCCGACGATGCGCCCAGTTAAGCGCAGGAGGCGCCGACTCCCCTTAATCTCTCGCCCCACCGGCCGACAGGGGCCCGCAACATGGCATCCGACGACCTGCCGAAGCCCCTGGCCGAGTTGCTGGATCTCTTGTCCCTCGAACGAGGGCTCATCGAGTTCGCCCTCTTCAAGCTTCTCGAGGCCCGCCTCGTCTACGAGGCCGGTGAGACGGAGATGCTTCCTCTTGCGTATGCGGAGGTCGAGCAAGTGATCCGACGCGTACGGGAGAGCGCCGGGCGCCGCCAACCGGTGATGGTCGAGGCGGCGAAGGAGTTGGGTATCGAGCAGGCGCAGCTGACTCTCGACCACCTGATCACGACCGGACCTCCGGTCTTGCGGAGCTCCTATTTCGGGCTCAAGAACGCGTTCGTCGACCTCGGACACACCCTGGCTCGGGTGGCGCACAGCGCCGCGCTGACGCACGTCGACGTGGGGCCCATTCGCGGCCTGCTGGCCATCGCGCTCCCGGCCGGTGAACAGCCGCGGGCGGGGCCGCCCGAAGCCGCACAGCCGCAGCCGCAGCCGCAGCCACACGACGCGAGCGGAGCGGAGGGGCCGGGCACCCTCGCCCCGGAGGCCGAGGCCCCCGTGGAGGACTTCCGTCACTGAGTCCCGACCTGGGGGCCGGGTGCGTCGCATGGTCCGGATCGTCCGGTAGTGTTGGTCCGATGCGTGTCGACGCCGCCACTGCGCGCGGCTGTGGTCCGGCCGGAATCCGGGCAGGGCCGGGACGGGGGCACCAGCCGGTGTCGCCGGGGGTGGGCCGTGCGGCTCGGGCGCCGGCGGAGATCTGAGTTGCCCGTGCTGGTGCTCAGCCGCCGCGTCGGTGAGTCGATCGTCATCGGGGAGGAGATCGTCATCACGATCCTCGAGGTCCGCGGCGGCCAGGTGCGGGTGGGCGTGGACGCACCGCGCCGCGTCCAGGTCCACCGTGAAGAGGTGTTTCGCCAGGTGGCCGCAGAGGACGACCCCAGCGGGGACGACGGACCCACCTAGTCCGGAATCGGCCGCGGAGGCACCGAGCTGCCCTGCCGACCGGTTGATGTCAGACGCCTCGATTGGGTGCTCCGACGGCGCTTGGCTCCCATTGGGCCCCGAGCCAGGCTAGATTTCTCCCAAAATATGTATAGATGTCTGGGCAGAGCGCAACAAACCGGAAGGTCGATGGAGATGGGGCAGTGGCATCATTGCGGCGGGGCTGCGTGAAGTCGCCGCGGCAGCCGCCACTCGAGGCGCTCGGGACCACGACGTGATCCGGGCGCTCTACCTCGCCTGTGCGGTGGTGTTCCTGACCATCCTGGTGGTGAGCATCAACGCTCTCCGGCGGTCGCGCACGCGTCGCGTGAGCGACGTGCTGAAGGGGATCGCCGCCATGTCCGGCGTGTTCGTCATCGTCGGCGCTCAGGAGTCGCTCGGCCCCAACGGCACGACGGAGGGCGCCGGGCAGCTGTTGCTCGGCGCGTACGCCCTGCTGGCCACCGTGGTCGTAGGGACCGTGGGCGTGGGGGGATTGCGCCGACTCGACCGGGCGGAGCAGGTCGCCGCGACTCAACTGCCGCGACCGCCGGGCCAGCCGCAGCCGGTTCAGGTGCGCCTCACTCCCCGGGAGGTGAGCGTGGTCCACGCCATCCACTCCGGGGTCCTCACCGACGCCGAGCTGGCAGAGGCGCTGTTCGTCTCCCCGGCGACGGCCGGTACCCATGTCCGCAACATCTTGAGGAAGACCCGGTTGCGGTCGCGACGTGAGCTGATCCTCCTCGAGATCCCGTCGGCGGAGGAGTCATGAAGGGCGCCGCCGTCTCACTCATCGCGCTGAACCTTGCTGCCGTGTCGGCGCTCCTGGTCGCGAGCGCGGTGTGCGCTCGGCGATCCGGAAGCGATCGGGTACGGCAACTCTGGCTCGCCATCGCCGCATTTGCCGCGGTGCTGATGTCGGGCTGGGTGGTCCGGCTCTTCTCCCACGTTCCCGCCTCGGGCTCCCCGGCGGCGCGGATGTGGCAGCGGGTCGAGCCCATCTTCTCGGTGGTGCCCCCGGTCGCCGGGCTGGCCGTCGGTGTCGTGGCGCTCGTTCTCGTGCCCCGGGCGGTCAGGGCGCTGCAGCAGTCCGAACGCATGTACACGGCGATGCTGCGGCGGGTGTCGAGCTTGCCTTCGCTCGAAGACATCGCCCTCACCCGCCGTGAGCGGGAGGTCGTGGACGTGCTGCGGGCCGGGTCGCTGGACAACGCATCGATCGCCGAGAGGCTCGGCATCGCACCGAACACGGCCGGCACCCACGTGCGCAACATCATGCGCAAGGCGGGGGCAGCAGACCGACGCGACCTGATGCTGCTCGGAGAGCGCAACGGCTGAGCCGATCGCCGCTGCCGCGACAGGACTGACTCACCCCCGCGCCGACGTCGCGCCGGCGCGGCCGATCCGTCCGCCGGAAGGCACTTTTCCGGCGTCTACCGGCGATCTGGTACGCGTTTTTCCCGCTTTTCCCAGTCCTTTGGTATTGTCTGGTAACCGGAGGTCGCAGACACTGGCGCCGTGATCGAGCACACTGCGTGTCCTCCGCCGACCACCGCCGGGTGGGTGGCCTTGGTCGAGGAACACATCCATCTCGTCGAGACGGTCCTGGCGCGTGTTGCCTACCGGTACCCTCGCCATGTCGATCGGACCGAGCTGTGGAACGCCGGAGCGCTCGGGCTGGTGGAGGCGGCGCGGCGTTTCGATCCGGCCCATGGCGTGTCGTTTGCGCGCTACGCATCGGTGAGGATCAAGGGCGCGATCATCGATGCGACCCGCACCAGGGACTGGGTGTCGCGGGCGGTCCGCCGCCGTCTGCGGGAGATGGAGGACGCTCGGCTGGCCTTTGCCGCGGCGCAGGGCCGCGTCCCGTGCCAGTCGGAGCTGGCGACCATCCTCGGCATCACCGAGCGCGAGGTGGAGCACCGGCAGCACCAGGCTGCCACCTCGGTCGTCCTCTACCTCGATCAGACACAACGAGACGAGCCGGGGATCGCCGACCACCTCGCCGTGGAGGACCCGTACGGCAGTCCGGACGAGGCGCTCGCGCTGCGCGAGATGGTCGGCACGCTGCGCGAGGCGGTGCGAGAGCTTCCCGGGACCCATGGTGAGGTGATCCGGAGGTACTACCTCGACGGCGAGCTCCTCCACTCGATCGCCGCGGACCTGGGTGTGACGGAGGCGCGAGTGTCGCAGATACGCTCGGAGGGTCTCGAAGCGTTGCGGAGCTTCTTCGGCTCGCTGTACGACGGCGTTCCCACGGTGTCGGATGACAGCCCCGGCAAGCGTCTGCGGGCCGAGTATGCGGCCGAGATGACGAAGCGCTCGAACTGGCGAAGCCGGGTCGACAGCGCCGGCGACGCCCCGCTCGTCGCGAGCGCCGGGTAGCGCCCGCCGCGACCACCCGCCAGTCTTTCTTGGATAGTGGGCGGGGGTGGCCTACAATGTCCATGCGAGTTCCCGCCCAGCCCTGAGCACGTCGCTCGCGCTCGCTGGCGCCGGGAAGCCGCCACCACGATTCGTCAAGGGGAACCGGCTCCACCGGAGGTTCGTTCATGAAGCTATTCCTCGACACCGCCCACATCTCCGACCTCGAGACGGCGATGGGGTGGGGGATCCTCGACGGTGTCACCACCAACCCGTCCCTCGCCGCCAAGGAGGGCATGGAGTTCCCGGACCTCGTCAAGGCCATCACCGACCTGGTGCCCGGCCCGGTGTCCGCCGAGGTGGTCGCCGAAGACCGCGAGGAGATGGTGGCGCAGGGCAAGGACCTCAGCGAGATTGCCTCAAACGTGGTGGTGAAAGTGCCGATGAGCAAGGAAGGAGTGGCGGCCGGGGCGCGGCTCGTCGATTTGGGGATTCCGATCAACGTGACGCTAGTGTTCTCCCCGGCTCAGGCACTCCTGGCCGCTCGCATCGGGGCCACCTTCGTCTCTCCCTTCCTGGGGCGCGTCGACGACGTAGGCAACGATGGGCTCGGTCTGCTGCGGGAGATCGTCGAGATCTACGCGGTGCAGGGCTACGAGACCGAGGTTCTCGCCGCCAGCCTGCGCCACCCCCAGCACGTGGTGGAGGCCGCCAAGATCGGCGCCGACATCGGGACCATGCCGTTCGCAGTGATGGAGAAGTTGTTCAACCACCCGCTGACCGACATCGGCAACGAGCGGTTCACCGCCGACTGGGAGGCATACCAGCAGGCGCTGCGGGACCAGAAGAACCAGTAGCCAACCCGATCCGCACCCATCGCCCGGAAAGGTCGATATGTCCAGAGCCACACTTCAGGAGATGAATCTCGGCAAGCTGCGTGACATGGCCGAGGCGCTCGGCGTCGACGGCCACGGGTCGCTCCAGAAGGCCAAGCTGATCGACGCGATCCTCGGCGCCGACGGCTTCGATCCGTCGACGCTGCCGCAGCCCCCCGAGGAGCCGGTGGCGGAGGTCGTCAAGCCCGACGACGACGGCGGCCGTACCACCGCGCCCGACGGGGACGACGCCAAGGGCGACGAGGGCGGCGCCGAGGTGACGGGTGAGGACGGCGCCGCCGCCAAGGGCGGCGACGGCGCCCCGCGCGATCGCCGGGACGACTCCGAGCGCGGCGAGGGCCGGCGGCGCAAGCGGCGCCGGCGCGGTGGCGGAGGCGGCCAGCAGGAGTACGACGAGTCCGAGCTCGAGGTGCGCGAAGGCATCCTCGACATCCTGCCCGAGGGCTACGGCTTCCTGCGGGTCACGGGCTATCTCCCG
>CAYGCW010000013.1:18726-19476 GCA_964348465.1 uncultured Acidimicrobiia bacterium
TCTACGTCTCCGCCAACCAGAGCCGCAAGTTCGGCATGCGCAAGGGCGACCAGATCAGCGGCCCGGTGCGGCCGGCCCGGGCCCAGGAGAAGTTCCCGGCGCTGACCCGCCTCAACCATGTCAACAACATGAGCCCCGACGAGGCCCGCGGCCGGCCCAAGTTCGGGTCTCTCACTCCGCTCTTTCCCGACCAGCGCCTCCGGCTCGAGGTGTCCGACAAGCACGGCAACGGGATGGTGGCGCGGATCATGGACCTCATCGCCCCGATCGGGAAGGGACAGCGGGGTCTGATCGTGTCTCCTCCGAAGGCCGGCAAGACCACCGTCCTCAAGGAGATCGCCAACTCGATCACCACCAACAACCCCGAGTGCTACCTGATGGTGGTGCTGGTCGACGAGCGGCCGGAAGAGGTCACCGACATGCAGCGCTCGGTCAAGGCACACCCAGGTGTCCGAGCTCGCCATCGAGCGCGCCAAGCGGCTCGTCGAGATGGGCACCGACGTGGTGATCCTGCTCGACTCGATCACCCGCCTCGCCCGTGCCCACAACCTGGCGACGCCGGCCAGCGGCCGCATCCTGTCCGGCGGCGTCGACTCGACCGCGCTCTACCCGCCCAAGCGCTTCTTCGGCGCCGCCCGCAACATCGAGGAGGGCGGCAGCCTCACGATCATGGGCACCGCGCTCGTCGAGACCGGCTCCCGGATGGACGAGGTCATCTTCGAGGAGTTCAAGGGCACCGGCAACATGGAG
>CAYGCW010000014.1:0-16390 GCA_964348465.1 uncultured Acidimicrobiia bacterium
ACGTGAACATGTGGTGCGACCACACGCCGAAGCCCATGCAACCGATGGCGATGCCCGAGAAGACGATGAAGGAGTAACCGAACAGCGGCCGGCGGCTGAACACGGGCAGGATCTCAGACACGATGCCCATCGCCGGCAGGATCAGCACGTACACCTCGGGATGACCGAACAACCAGAACAGGTGCTGCCACAGCAGCGGGTCGGAGCCGGCCGCGGCCTCGTAGAACACGGTGCCGAAGTTGCGGTCGAAGATCACCTGGAAGAGCCCGATGGTGATCGTCGGCAGCGAGAAGAGCAGCAGGAAGGAGATCACCAGGGTCATCCACACGAACACCGGCATCCGCATCAGCGTCATGCCGGGGGCGCGCATCGTGAGGATGGTGGCGATGAACTTCGCCGCCGAGGAAGAACGAGCTGTAGAGGAGCACTCCGCCCATGAAGAAGACCCAGTAGGAGAAGGCGTTGAGGCGGGGGAACGCCACGTCGCGGGCACCCAGCATCAACGGCAGCATGAAGTTGATGAACCCGGACGCGAGCGGCATCACGACCAGGAACACCATCGTGGTGCCGTGCATCGTGAAGAGCTGGTTGTAGGCGTCGGCCGACAGGACCTCGGCGTTCGGGACCATGAGCTGGAGTCGAATCAGCAGCGCTTCGATGCCACCGACGATCAGGAAGAACAGGGCAGACCACAGATAGAGGATGCCGATACGTTTGTGGTCGACGGTCGTCACCCAGCTCCAGATGCCGCTGGGCTTGCGCTCTTCGTGAACCTCTGCGACCTCGGGGGCTATCGTCGCCAACTCGTCACGCTCCTCCGGCTCGGCGGTTCACACTAACCACGCTCACTCCCACCCTTGCAGCAGCGCCACCAGGCCGTCGATCTGGCGGGAGTCCAGGCCGAAGCTGGGCATCCCCAAGATCCGGCCGGCCGCGACGTCGTTGCGCTCGGGCGCCATCGGCTTGAGGTCGGACGGGTTACGCAGCCAGGCTCGCAGGTGCTCGGTGTCGTTGCGGAAGCTGGCCCCGCCGAACGTGGTGCGGCTGCCGTAGTGGGTGAGGTCGGGCGCCAGCCGGACGTTGGCCTCCTCGGCGCCGGCCACCGGGTGGCATGCGGTGCAGACCAACTTGAACGTCTCCCAGCCCTCGGCGGCGAGGCCGTCGGTGGGGATCACCGCGGGCTGGGACTGAGCGGCGGCCCACTCACCGAAGCCCGCCTCGTCGTGGACGAACACCTTGACACGCATGTCGGCGTGGGCGAGGCCGCAGAACTCGGCGCACTGGCCGAATATGGGCTCGCCCTCAGGAGTCGGGTCGTCGGCGATCAGCGTCAGCCTGCTGAGCCGGCCGGGGACCGCGTCGCGCTTTCCGTTGAGCTTCGGCACCCAGAAGCTGTGGATGACGTCGGCCGACGTCATGGTGAGGTTCACGGGCCGGTCTTCGGGGATGTGCAGTTCGTTGGCGGTGTAGAAGCCCTGCTCCGGGTAGTGGAACTCCCACCACCACTGGTGCCCGACGACCTCGACCTGCAGGACGTCGCCCTCCGGCTCTTCGCGGATGTCGAAGAGGGTGCTGACGGTGGGAACGGCGAGCACCGCCAGCAGCACGGCAGGGATGATCGTCCACATCACCTCGAGACGGGTGTTGCCGTGGGCCTGGCGGACTTTGCGGTCGTCGCCGGGGCGCTCCCGGTAGCGGAAGATCGACCACAGCAGCGCCGCCTGCACCAGCACGAAGATCACGACGGCGATCCAGAACGTCAGCTGCCAAAGCCCGTCGATGTCCCTGGCGATGGGGCCTTCGGGATCGAGGGAATTCTGCGGGAGGTCGCCGCCGCCGCAGGCAGCGACGAGGAGCGCGCCCGCGGTCGCAAGGACGAGGATGCGCAGCGACGGCCCGCCTGGGTTCCGCCTCCGTCGTGGACCTGCCACCGCTTCCCTCTCGTCGCCAGCCATCGTGCCGAACGGGCGCCATCGTACCGGGGCACCCAGGCGGTTGGAAATGCATTCGCCGGGCCGCCGGACCGGCTCCGTCGGAGTCAGGACGCTAGCGCAGCTTCGATCTCCTCCGGATCCACCACGCCCTCGAACCGCCCCGCCACGTTGCCAAGGGCATCGACCACGAACACCCACGGCTCGCTGGTCAGGCCCCATTCCTGCACGGCGGGCACCACTTCCAGGTTCTCGGGATCATCGAGGTTGGTGAACACCTCGACGTGCACGAAGTTGGCCTCGGGATGATCGCTTGCGATCACCTTGACCTCGTCGAGGGTGGGCCCGCAGATCGCGGTCTGGCAAAAGCGCGGGGTGGCGAAGACGACGACGGTGGGGCGGCCGGAGGCGACCGCGTCGGAGAGCGACAGCTCGTAGAAGCGCGGGTCCGGGTCGTCGTCGGTGCTGATCTCGCCGAGGTCCGCGACGTCGGCTGCCGTCGGAGTGCTGGATGGCGGCGCGGGCGCACCCATCGCCGGCGAGAGGGGAGTGTCCCGCACCGTGAACGCCGCCGGGTCGACCGCCTCGCCGCCGGCGGGCACGACCTCGGCGAACCACGTGCCCGGCCGGTGGAACTCCACCTGCGCCCGGTACAGGCCGCTCACGTCGGGCGTTGCCCAGATCCACGTCGCCGGGTAGGTGGCGACGTCGCTCGGCCTCTCGGAGTGGTACACCCGGAACTCCACCGGGACGTCGGGGCCGCCGGGCCGGCGATTGTCCGGCGTGGCGAGCGCCAGCAGCAGCCGGTCGGTCCCGACGGCAAGGTCGGTGGAGGCGACGATCGGAAACGTGTCCACCGGCAGCGGGCCCTCGGGCGGGTCCGGAGCGGCCGTGGTGGCGGTGCCGGCGTCGCCGCACGCAGCGGCGGACAACGCCAGAGCGGCGACGAGCGGGAGCAGGCGCATGGGCGGCAAGCTAGTGCACTCGTGGCCGTCGACGGCGCGGTCGCCGCCTCGACGACAGGGGCTTCACCCTTCGAGCGCTGCCCGGCACGCAAAGCAGTGGGCGGTGGCCGGCATCGCCTCGAGGCGCAGCGCCGGGATCTCCGCTCCGCACTCGTCGCAGCGGCCGTAGGTGCCTTCGGCGATCTTGGCCAGCACCCGGTCGACTGCGGCCAGCGAGGCGGCGATCGAGCGTGCCTGCGCCGTGGTCGCGAACCGCTCCACCGCCTCGGTGGTCCCGTCCCCGACCCGTTTTCCGAACCCCACCCCCACCCCCGCCTCCGGCGGCGCCGTGAGCCGGGCCAGCTCGCCCGCCAGCTCGTCCCTGCGTACCTCCAGCTGCGCCGCGATCTCGTCGGTGCTCACCCGGTCATCGTATCGGGAGGGTCCATCTCGCCACGCCGAGGCGGCGGAAGATCCGGGCCTGTATGTTTCCCTCATGGTCAGCTTCGCAGCGCCCTTCCCCAGCCTCGGCATCCTCCACCGTTGACCGAGACCGAGGCCCGCGTCCGGCTGGCGATCTACGAGTGGTTCCTCGCCACCGGCGCCGCCCCCACCCCCGCCGACGTCGCCGCGGCCGCCGACATCACGCCCCACGAGGCGGCGGACGTATTCAAGACCCTGGCCCACGATCACGACGCCATCGTGCTGCTGCCGGGCTCGGACTACCTCTGGATGGCGGAGCCCTTCTCGGCCGTGCCGACCGCGTACACGGCCGTGGCCACCGACGGGCGGTCCTGGTTCGGCAACTGCATCTGGGACGCCATGGGCGTCCTGGCAGTCGCCGGCGTCGACGGGCACACTCGCAACGCCTGCAAGCTGAGCGGCGTGGAGCTGAGCGTCGCCGTCGCCGGTGGGCGGGTATCGGCGCCGCCGGATGCCGTGGTCCACTTCGTGGTTCCGGCCCGTGACTGGTGGCGCGACATCGGCTTCACCTGAAGCACCATCGACCTCTTCCGGTCGGAGGAGGCGGTGCGGTCCTGGAGCCGGGAGACCGGAGTCACCGTCGGGGCGGTGTTCGAGCCCGAGCGCCTCTGGGAGTTGAGCCGCCGCTGGTACGACGACCGGCTTCAGCCCGATTGGCGCCGCAAGACCATCCCCGAGCGCCAGAGCATCCTCGCCGAGGTCGGCCTCACCGGGCCGTTCTGGCGGCTCGGGCCTTGAGCCGGCCGGCCCTGCGATACTGCCCGTCGTGATCGAGCGGGACGAGGTCTTCCGGATCCGCACCGCCCGCCAGCCGGGCACGCTGGCACGCGTGCTGGCCGTGATCGGCGAGCACGGCGCCCACGTCGGGGAGATCGAGACCCTCTACATGGCGCCCGACCACAACGTGCGCGACGTCACGGTGATCGCCCCCGGCGACGAGGCCGTCGAGCACATCCACACCGCTCTGCGCGACCTCGACGGAGTTGAGGTGATCGCCGACCACATCGACAAGGTCTTCGCCCGCCACGAGGGCGGCAAGCTGGAGGTGCGGCCCCGGATCGACGTGCGCACCCTCCAGGACATGCGGGAGGTCTACACGCCCGGCGTGGCGCGCGTCTCGCAGGCCATCGCCGACGACCCGGCCCGCGCCGACCGCTGGACGTGGCGGGGCCGGACGGTGGCCGTCGTCAGCAACGGGACCCGCGTGCTTGGCCTCGGGGACATCGGGCCCGCCGCCTCCCTCCCGGTCATGGAGGGCAAAGCACTCTTCTACGCGATGTTCGTCGACCTCAACGCGGTCCCGATCGTCCTCGACGCCAAGGACCCGGACGAGGTGATCGAGACGGTGGTGCGGCTGGCGCCCGGCTTTGGCGGCATCCACCTGGAGGACATCGCCACTCCCGGCGCCTACCGCGTCGAGGAAGAACTCGACAGGCGCCTCGACATCCCGGTGATGCACGACGATCAGCACGGAACGGCCACGGTGCTGATGGCGGCCGTGCTGTCTGCTGCTCGCACCGTCGGCCGCCCCCTCGAGGACCTGGTGTTCGGGCAGGTGGGGCTGGGTGCAGCCGGGTCGGCGATCGCATCGCTGGCGAGCACTCTCCCATTCCGGGAGGTGCTGGCGTACGACCCGAGCCCGGCCGCCGCCGCGCGGCTCGAGCGGATCGCAGCCGAGACCGCACCCACGACCGCCGGGCACGATCCGGCGCACCTGGACACGGTGCTGGATCGGGCCGACGTCCTGGTACTCACCACCGGGCGCGCCGGGCTCCTCAGCCCCGACCGGGTGCGACCCGGCCAGATCGTGTTCGCTCTGACGAACCCCGTGCCGGAGATCAGCGTGGAGGCCGCGCGAGCGTCCGGTGCCGCGCTGGCCGCCGACGGGTCGATCGTCAACAACGTGCTCGCCTACCCCGGCTTGTTCCGCGGGGCCCTCGATGCCGGGGCGCCGGCGATCACCCCGGGCATGAAGCGTGCGGCAGCCCAGACCCTGGCCGGCCTGGCCCCCGCCGGCGCCCTGGTTCCCGACCCGCTCGACCGCACCGTGCACGCCGCCGTGGTGGCGGAGGTCGCCGCCGCCGCCGGCGACGGCTGAGCGGAGCCATGCCCGTCCCGGTCTGGGAACTGATCGTGGCCGGCGTGGTCACGGCGGCTGCCGCCGCAGTCCAGAGCACCGTCGGGATCGGGTTCGCCCTCGTCTCCGTTCCGGTTCTGGCCCTGCTCGATGCCCGGCTCGCCCCCGTCCCTCAACTGCTGCTCGCCGTGCCGCTGGCGGTGGCCATGGCCGTCAGGGAGCGCCATGCGATGGAGCTACGGGGGGTGGGCTGGGTGCTGGCCGGCCGGCTGCCGGGAGCCGCGATCGGGCTGATACTGCTCAAGCTGGCGAGCGGGGATGCCCTCAACGGAGTCGTCGGCTCCATGGTGCTGGCGGCGGTGCTCATCGTCGCCGGCAAGGCGCAGGTCCGCCGCACCCCGGCCACCCAGTTCGGGGCCGGGGTCGCGTCGGGCGCCACGGGCCTCGTCGCGGCGATCGGGGGGCCGCCGCTGGCCCTGCTCTACCGCGACGCCCGGGGCCCCGTGGTGCGGTCGAGCCTGGCGGCGATCTTCTCCGTCGGGATCACGCTGTCGGTGGTGGTGCGGGCGTTCGCGGGCGAGATGTCGCTGACCGACGTGGAGGTGGCGCTGTGGCTGGCCCTGCCTCTGGCCGCCGGCTTCCTGGCCGGCGGCCGCGTTCTCCTCCACGTCGACGAGCGGATCCTCCGCAACGCGTTGCTGACCCTTTCCGGGCTGGCTGCCGTGGCGCTGATCGCGCGTTCAGTGTTGTGAAGAGGCCAGTCGACGGCGGGCGAGGTACGGTTGGGCCGGGCTCGCCCCGGCGACTTGGGCCGCGGGCCGCCCCGGCACGAGGAGGTGACCTGACCATGACGGAAGACCTGATCGGGACCGTGACCCACTACTTCGGCAAGGCAGGCGTCGCCGCCGTCGAGATCACGCATGGGCAGCTCCGGGTCGGTGATCAGATCCGTGTCCTCGGTCACACGTCCGATTTCACGCAGACGATCGCCTCGATGCAGATCGACCACGAACCGGTGGAAGCCGCGTCGGCCGGCGACCTGGTAGGCATCAAGGTGGCCGAGCGTGCCCGCGTGCGGGACCACGTATACCGGGTGCCGGGGCATCCGCAGCAGTAGGCCGATCGGCGGCCGAGGGAGAGGGCATCGCCATCCGAGTGATTCGGGTGCTCCTCCGAAGATGCGAAGGTGTCGATCGCCTCTAGCGTGGCGGGCCCTGCTGGGCGACGGTGGGAGGTGACCGGCCGGAGGTTCTGGTGCTGCGATCTGCCGCGGAGATGGGCGTCGGACTTCTCTACACCGCCGGTGCGGTGTTCAACGGCGTCTACACCGTGCGGCACAGCGCCGAGTTTTACGGGACCTTCGCAGATGGTGCCTGGCTGAGCCCGGCCGAGTGGTTCGTCCGCAGGCTCGTGATCCCCAACGGCGCGCCTTTCACCGTGCTGCTCATCGCGTTCCAGGCAGCGGTGGCGATCGCAATCCTCTCCCGGGGCGAGCTGGTAGGACCGGCGCTGCTGGTTGGCGGAGGCTTTGCAGTCGTGGTTGCCATCTTCTCGAGCCCGGGCGGCACCGCCGGGAACCTGGCGCTGGCGGCAATCCAGTTCGCCCTCGCCTTCACCCGGTGACCCCGGCGATCACACCACCTCGAGAGTGCGGCCCGGCGCGAAGACGGGACCTACCTGGAGGCCCAGCGTGGGTCGCGACCACAGCTCCGGCGGAAGGCCGAGGTCGACGAGGTAGAGGGGGCGGACGCCCGCAAGGCTCTGCTTGGGCAGCGCCAGCGTGACGGTGGCGGCCGGTCGGATGGCCCCCGGATGGCCGTGGCCGGACGGGAGGTCGAGCGATACCACGAAGCGTCCGGCAGACCATGTCGCCAGCTCCGCAGCCCTTTTCCGGAGCGGTCCGGCGAGCCCGTAGCCGACGAGCGCGTCGACCGCGACGGGCCGATCGTCCGGCTCGGGAACGGGCTGGATGCCGGCGGCCGCCAGCGTGCGGAGGTGGTGGGCGGCGGCGGGTCCCGGAGCGCCGGAGGCGAGCACCACCTCGACGTCCCGGCCCCGGTCGTGCAGGTGGCGGGCCGCGCACAGGCCGCCACCACCGTTGTTGCCGCCACCGGCCAGCACCGTCACCGCCCCGTCCGGCACCAGCCGCATCACCACCTCGGCCAGCGCCGCCCCGGCGTGCTCCATCATCTGGAGCAAGTCGATCCCGAAGTCCTCGACGGCGACCCGATCGGCTTCCGCCATCTGCTCCACGGTGAGCCACGGCAGCGTCCCGGCCTCGACCTGAGGGAAGTCAGACATCGACGGTCGCACCCCGCCGCGGCAGCGAGACCCCCATCGCCGGAAACTCGTCACGGAGCCGCTTCGCCAGGGCTTCCCGGGCGTCCTGCTCGCCGTGCACCAGCGCCACGCGCCCCGGAATCCCGCCCGCCTCCCGCAGCCACCGGACCAGCTCGTCGGCGTCTGCGTGTGCCGAGAAGGCGTCGAGACGGATGATCTCTGCGTTGACCGGAACCCGCTGCCCGTGAATCTTCACGTGCTTGGCACCGTCGACGAGGGCGCGGCCGCGCGTGCCGGCGGCCTGATAGCCGACGAACGCGACCAGCGTCCGCGGATCGGGAAGCAGGCGCTTGAGATGGTGCACGACGCGTCCTGCGGTGGCCATGCCCGACGCCGAGATGATGATCGCCGGGCCGTCGAGACCGTTGAGGCGTTTCGACTGCTCCACCGACCGGGTCACCCCGAGGCGTTCCGGCCGCAGCGGGCCGCGGCCTCCTGCGACGAGATCGCTGGTCTCGAGGTCGTGCTCCTCCCGGTGGCGGCGGTAGATGTCGGTGGCCTCGATCGCCATCGGGCTGTCCAGGAACACCGGCAGCACGGGGATCCGGCCCTCGTCCTCGAGTTCCCGGAGCCGGAACAGGACCTCCTGGGTGCGCCCAAGCGAAAACGCCGGGATGATCATCACCCCGCTCCTGTCGACCACGATGCGCACGGCGGCGGCCAAGGCTTCGCCGGGGTCGGTTCCCGGAGCGTGGAGCCGGTTGCCGTAGGTGGACTCCAGCAACGCAAGGTCGGCGGCCGGAGGCGGCTCCGGGTCCTTGAGCACCGGCACGTCCCACCGCCCCACGTCACCCGAGAACACGACGGTCTTGTCGTCGGCCTCCGCAGTGATGTGCGCCGAGCCGAGTATGTGGCCCGCGAAGCTGAAGCGGACCGGGCCGGCCGGAGTGGAGACCTTCTCGTGATAAGGCACAGGCCGCAACAGCCGCAGCGTCGCCTGGGCATCCTCGGACGTGTAGAGCGGAAGGGCGGGGCGGTGCCGGCTGTAGCCCTTCTTGTTGGCGTACGCGGCCTGCTCCTCCTGGATCTTGGCCGAGTCGGGCAGCATCACACCGAGAAGGTCGACGGTGGCCGCCGTCGCCAGGATCGGGCCGTCGTATCCGTACTCGCCGACGAGGCGGGGCAGGTAGCCGGTGTGGTCGATGTGGGCATGCGTCAGCAGCACCATGTCGGGCAGGCGTCGAGCGAACACCGGATCGTCCCAATTCCGCTGCCGCGTCGACCTCGTGCCTTGGAACATGCCGCAGTCGACGAGCACGGAGCCGCCGCCCGTGGTCATGAGAAAGCGGGAGCCCGTCACCGTGGCCGCGCCGCCCAGGAAGGTGATCCGGGCCATGCCCGGCGAGGCTAGCCCGTGGCCCCGGGAGCCGGCCCGAGGTCGAGGTCCGGGTCGGCGACCGTGGTCTCCGAGAAGAAGTCCAGCGCCTCGTCAACCGCGCCGACCAGTTCGCCGAGCGCCCAGACGGCCAGCCACGCCAACACCGCCAGCGCCGCCACGACCAGGATCAGCCGCACGGCGTAGATCACGCGCTCAGCGGGGCTGTCGAGGTAGGACGCCCGAGTCGCCACGGGCCGCCGCTGCCGAGCCAGCGCCACCGGCCGGCGGGGCGGCGGCACCGCCGCCGTGTCGTCGGGACCCGGGACCGGCACCGGAGGCGACGACGCCGGGGCCAAGGTCGCCACCGGCTCCGGCGCAGCCGGGACGGCCGCCGCACCTTGTCCCCCCGCCGTGGTCTCGAAGTGGATCCAGGGCTCGGCTTCCTCCCGATCGGTCGTGCCGACCTCCGGGGTCGTCGCCGGGCGCGGCGCCGGGCGCCGGGACGGCGGCGCCGGCCGGGGAGCGGAAGCGGGCGGGGGTGGCGTGCTCGGGGCAGGAGCCGGGGACGGAGGCTCAGGGCTCCGGGTCGGGGGTGGTGGAGTCGGCGGCGACGATACGACGACCGTGGCCTGCTTGGCAGGAGCCGCCGGGCGCAGCTCGCCGGCGTCCAGTTCGAGCACGTCGGCGAGACGGTCGACGAGGTCCTCGGGAGGCGCGAGCTCCCCCCGCTCCCAGCGACGCACTGCCGTCGGGGTGCACCCCACCATCTCGGCGAGGCGCGCCTGGGAGAGCCCGAGCAAGATGCGTCGGCTGCGTATGAGATGGGCGGCGTCGGTCTGCGATTGGGCCAATGGGCCTCCGGGAACGGGGTCAGGTTATCAGTGTGGCGGGTTTTCGGGGACGCTGTCCGGCTCGGGGCCGGCCGTCACGCGGATCTCGACCGCCGACTTCACGTTCCAGCACAGGGTGCGACCCCTGGGCACGACCACTCGCAGCGGCCCCCCTTCGTCACGGGGCAACGGCTCCCCGTCGAGCGAAACCGCCAGCCAGCCGAGGTCCACCAGATCGCCGATCGGGATGGAGGCCCGGTAGTGGCCATCGTCGCTGAAGACGGTGGCGTGCGTGGCGGCCGGCTCGGGCCCGGCGTCCGTCAGCACGTGTGCGAGCGGGACGGCCTCGCCGACGAACCCTTCCGCCAGCTCACCGAGGTTGGGGATGCGCTGGGGGTGGGCCGCCAGCTCGTCCCAGGACCAGGTGCGCGGGTGCGCCACCAGTCCGCCGACGGCCAGGGTCGGCTTCTCCGAGCGGCTGCGGATCGTCACGACCCCAGCGTAGGCGAGGTGCGCCCGGGAGCGGTTACCCTCGCAGACGGAGGCGTCCGAGCGCCTGGTGGGCTCCCCGGTCTTCAAAACCGGTGGGGGGCTGAGCAAGCCCCCGGCGGGTTCGATTCCCGTCCGCCTCCGCCACCGCGCCTTGCCTCTGGCAGAACGGCCGGACGCTCGTCGGCGGGTGAACCGGTCACGAGCCGGAACAAGGCACCGATTCGGACCTGCCCATCGCTACGGTGCGAGCAGCATTGACGCGGAGGTCGGCGGCGATGGCCGGGCGCAGCGCCGGCTCCCAGAGATCCGTGGCGGCGCCGCTGGCGATGGCGGCGCTCGTCGTCGCCGTCCTCGCCGTGGTGGTCGGCGGGCTGGCCACCACCGGGCGGAGCCGGGCCCCATCTCCCCCGGCTCCCACTGCGCCCGAGGCGGCAGCGACGCCGCAACCGACGGCGCCGCCCACGGACGAGGCCGGCGCCGTCGCCGCCGTTGCCACCGAATACCTCGCTGCATGGGAACTAGGCGACTGGCAGGCCATGAAGGCGCTGGTTGCCGACCCGCCACCCGACTTCGCGTCGCGGCACGTCGTGTGGCACGGGGCCCTGAATCTGGCGCGCATGTCGCTGGTCCCCGGGATTCCGGCGGTCGCCGCGGACGGAGCGACGGTGCCGTTCGCAGCCCGGCTCGAGATCCGCGGGCTCGGCGACTGGCGATACGACGGCCGGCTCGCCCTCGCCCGACATGGCGGGCACTGGCTCGTGAAGTGGTCCCCGGCGACGATCCACCCGCTGCTCGCCGACGGTCTGGAGTGGCAGGTCACCCGCGCCCGGCTGCCCAGAGCGCCGATCCTCGACCGCCACGGCCGGGCTCTGGCCGCCCCGGTGGACATCGTGACCGTGGGCATCGAACCCGGGCGTGCCTCCGACCGTGCCGCCCTGACCGCCGCGGTCGACGAGCACCTCCAGATCCCGGCCTCCGTGGTCGACGCCCGGCTCGATGCGCCCGGGGTCCGCTCCGACTGGTTCCTGCCCCTGGCCGAACTCACCCCGGACCGGTGGACCGAGCTCGAGCCGGCACTGCGGCCGGTGCCCGGTCTCGTGTTCCGGCGCGGCCGGGAGCGAGTCGTCGCCACGGAGGAGCTGGCGGGCCATCTCGTCGGCCGCATCGGGGAGATCACCGCCGAGCTCCTCGACCGGCTGGGCTCGGTCTACCAGCCGGGCGACGTCGTGGGCCGGTCGGGGCTGGAGCTGGCCTTCGAGCCGGTCCTCGGCGGCCGGCCCGGCGGCGACCTACGGCTGGTCGACGCCTCCGGCAAACAGGTGCTGCGCCACGAGTTTCCGAGCATCGAGCCGACAGCCGTCCACACGACCCTCGACCTCGAGGTGCAGCTCGCCGCGGAGGCGGCGCTGGCCGGCGTCCCGGCTCCGGCCGCCATCGTCGCCGTCGACGCCGCAGATGGCGGCGTCCTGGCCGTGGCGGCAACGCCGCCCGACGAGTTCAACCGGGCGCTGGCGGGGCGCTACCCGCCGGGGTCGACGTTCAAGATCGTGACGGCGGCGGCTGCGGTCGCGGGGGGGACGAAGCCCGCAGACACCGTTGCCTGCCCGGAGACGGTCGAAGTCGACGGCCGAACGTTCCGGAACGCGTCTTCGGTGACAGCCGGCGACGGGACCCTCACCGACGTGTTCGCCCACTCGTGCAACACGGCGTTCATCGGCCTGGCCACGGAAGTCGGGTCCGAGGCGCTCGCTGCCGCGGCCGCGTCCTTCGGCTTCGACGCGCCGTATGCCCTTCCGGTGCCGTCGTTCGGCGGCAGGTTCCCGCAGCCGGAAGGGCCCGTCGCGCTGGCAGCGGCCGCGATCGGGCAGGCGAACGTCGAAGCGAGCCCCCTGCACATGGCGTCGGTGGCGGCGGCGGTGGCCTCCGGGGAGTGGCGGACCCCACGCCTCGTCGCCGGGCAGCCGCGCGCGGCGCACCGGCTGGCGCCGGACGTCGCCGGCCCCCTCCGGGACATGATGCGGGCCGTCGTAGAGGACGGTACCGGCGCCCGGCTGGCGGGATCGGGCGAGGTCCACGGCAAGACCGGCAGCGCCCAGTTCGACGGCGGACGGCCCGACGACACCCATGCCTGGTTCGTCGGGTACCGCGGCCGGGTCGCTTTTGCGGTGCTCGTGGAGGAAGGCGGTTCTGGTGGCACCGCGGCGGCGCCGGTGGCAGCGGCGTTCCTCGAGTACCTCGGCGCCCAGACGAGCTCTTCTTCCTAAGGAAGCTTCGCCGCCCTGCCGATGTAACCGGAGCGACCCACGGAAGGGGAGAACGCACGGATGCGCCACCGCGTCTTGGTCGTAGAAGACTCGCCACTGATACAGAAGCTGATCGCGACGTGCCTCGGCACGCTCGACGTGGACATCGAGCAGTACCTCGACGGCCGGTCCGGCCTCGACGCGGTGATCGCCAGCCCCCCGGATCTCGTGATCCTCGACATCGGCCTGCCGGAGCTGGACGGCTGGGGGGTGCTGCGTGGCATGCGAGGCGACCTCCGCGCCCGCCGGGTGCCCGTGCTGGTCCTGACCGCGCACGCCGGGGAGGAGATCCGGCGCCGCGCCGAGGGCGGCGGCGCCGACCGATTCATGGTCAAGCCCTTCCGGCCCGACCAGCTCCGGCGCGCTGTACGCGAGCTCGTCGGCGACGGGCGCCGGCCGCCTGCGTTCGACTCCGCCGTCTGAGCCCCGGCCGGGCGCCGGCCGACCGGGTATCTTTCGGGGGTGGCCCGTTCGCCGTTCGACCTGTCCGGCAAGACCGTCGTCGTCACCGGCGGCAACTCCGGCATCGGGCTGGGGATGGCGCGAGGCTTGGCTGCGGCGGGGGCCAGCGTGTGCATCTGGGGCTCGAATCCCGCCAAGAACGACGCCGCCCTCTCCGAGCTGGCCGCCGTCGGGAAGGCGCTGGCCATCCGGTGCGACGTCGGCGACGAGGCCGCCGTCGCGAGCGCGTTCGCCGAGGCCGTCGACCGCCTGGGCAAGGTGGACGGCTGCATCGCCAACGCCGGCGTGGCCGGGTTCCCCGCCCGCTTCGACCAGCTGGACGCCGCCGAGTGGCGCCGGGTGATGCGCGTCAACCTCGACGGAGCGTTCTACACGCTGCGGGCCGCCGCCGGCCACATGCGGGCCCGCGCCGAGGCCGGTGATCCCGGAGGCAGGCTCGTGGTGACGGCCAGCGTCGCCGCCATCTCGGGTGCTGCCCGCAACCAGCATTACGCCGCCACCAAAGGTGCGTTGCTGTCGATGGTCAAGGCGCTCGCCGTCGAGTACGGCCGCCACGGCGTCACCGCCAACGCCGTGCTCCCGGGCTGGATCGAGACGGCGATGACCAACGGGGTGCTCGACGACGAGCGGTTCGTCGCCCGCGTGTTGCCCCGCATCCCCGCCCGGCGCTGGGGCATGCCCGAGGACTTCGCAGGCGTCGCCGTCTACCTGATGAGCGACGCCTCCGCCTATCACACGGGCGACACGATGGTGGTCGACGGCGGCTACACGGTGTTCTAGGCGGCGGGCCCAGTCGCGGGCCGGTTTGGTTTGCTAGGTTTCAAGGGTCGCGGAGAGTGTCTGCGGGCGGGGATTCTCGCCGACACCAGCCCGGCGCCGCCGGATCGGCAATCCGGAAAGGGCGTCGGCTCCGAACGACGGTAAAGGCCGGCGGGAGGGCCGGTCATGCTGAGGGGAGGATCGCATGCGTTCTCGCAGGAAATGGTCGTTCGCGGGCTTGGTGCTCGCCGCCGCGACGGCGATGGTCGTATCGATGGTGCCGCTGATCGGGCAGGGCGCCGATCACCTGGACGCTCCGGCTCTGAACCCGCTGACGGGGACCAAGCGCCTCGCGGCAGACATCAACGACCTCTACGTCTTCGAGGGCGCCGACTCGAGCGCCACCGTGATCGCCGGCACGTACAGCCCGGCCGCAGGAGCGCTCGGTCCGCCCACGTTCGGCACCGACGTCATCTACCAGCTCAACCTGGTGGACATCCCCACCCCCACCCAGTACGACGTCACCGCCGACGAGGCCTACCGGGCGATCTTCGATCCGCCGGATTCCGCCGGCAACCAGCCGTTCAAGCTCTACAAGGCGACGGGCTCCCTGGCCGAGGGCCACTCCGTCAGCTCGAACCCGCTGATCTTCGCGGGCGTGACCAACACGATCTACGACCTCCCGACGGGCGGGAAGTTCTTCGCCGGCCTTCGGTCCGACCCGTTCTTCTTCGACCTGGCCGGGTTCCAGGGCACGTTCGGTGAGCAGAACAACGGGCGCGGCCTGGGCGACGGCAACCAGGCCGACTTCTTCGAGGACCTCAACGTGCTCGCACTGGTGCTGGAGATCCCCGACGACCAGCTTCCCGACATGGAGGACGACGGCTTCTCCACGTGGTTGTCCACCGGCGACCTCGCCACCGGCCAGCAGCTCGACCGCATGGGCCGGCCGGCGATCAACACCGTCGTGAACTCCACCGGGACCCTGATCGACGCCCCGTCGGCCAACAAGGACCTATTCAACCAGGGGCACCCACGCGACGACATGAAGTTCGAGGCTGCCGTCAAGAAGGCGCTCGAGATCCTGTCGGCACTCGACACCGAGGGCGCGTACGAGCCCACGGTCGTGGACCTCCTCACCGGCGTGTTGCTCCCCGACAAGCTGCCGTTCAACAAGAACCAGCCTTCGTTCCCTGGCTTCAACGGGCGCCGTCTCGAAGACGACGTGATCGACATCGAGCTCAACATCCTCACGGGCGGGGCGCCGTTCACGGTGCCCGGCCGCGACGACAAGGGAGCGGTCGAGTCAGACGGGGTCGGGCCGCACGACGACTACCTGTCGGTCTTCCCCTACCTCGGCGAGCCCAACGTCTCGATCCCGCCGCCGCCACCGCCGCCGCCGGTCACGAAGCCCGCGACGGTCGGGGTGATCGACCAGGACCAGGGCCTGTGGTACCTGGTCGACCCGGTACTGGCGGACCTGTCGGGCGACGAGGAGGTGCCGTCCGGCTCCGGCGACCCGACCGGCCAGGGCAGGGCCCAGGTGACCATCAACGACGCGATCGACAAGCTCTGCTTCAACCTGGTCCTCGAGGACCTGCAGAGCCCCGTCGTCGCCGCCCACATCCATGACGCGCCCGCCGGCGAGAACGGCCCGGTGGTCGTCGACCTGGACTGGCCCAACAACGGCAGCTCGGGGTGCATCGACGGCATCGACCAGGCGCTGATCGATGCCATCCTCGCCGACCTCGACGAGTTCTACGTCAACGTCCACACCGAGAACCACCCGGCCGGGGCGGTGCGGGGTCAGCTCGGGGGCGGGCCCCTGCCGCCGTTCTTCTTCGGCAACCCGCTCGACGACCCGTTCCTGGGCGACTGGGACGGCGACGGCGTCGACACGCCTGGCATGTACCGGCCGTCCGACGGCAAGGTGTATCTGAGGAACTCGAACACGCCCGGCATCGCCGAGATCGAGTTCTTCTTCGGGGACCCGTTCGACATCCCGATCATCGGCGACTGGGACGGCGACGGCGACGACACGATCGGCGTCTACCGGCCGTCGCAGGGCAAGTTCTTCATCCACAACCAGCTCGGGTCGCAGAACCGGGGCCTGGGCAAGGCGGAGATCGAGTTCTTCTTCGGCGACCCGTTCGACGACCCGATCTTCGGCGACTTCGACGGCGACGGCAAAGACACGGTCGGCGTGAGGCGAGGCAACGCCTTCTACTGGCGGAACGAGCTGTCCTCCGGTCCGGCCGACAACGGCCGCGGCCTGCGGTTCGGGGACTTGGACGACGAGGCGATGTTCGGGGACTGGGACGGCGACGGCCTGGAGACCCCGGGCGTGTACCGACCCTCGACCCGGAGCATCTTCCTGCGCAACCTGCGGGAGCCCGGCATCGCCGACCTGGAGATCTTCGCCGACGGCTTCGAGTCCGGCGACACGTCGGC
>CAYGCW010000014.1:16400-19274 GCA_964348465.1 uncultured Acidimicrobiia bacterium
GCCTGGACCCGGTAGTTGGTGCGTCGACGGGTGGACACGAGGGGGCCGCTGCTGCGGCCTCCTCGGGGTTCGTCGCCCGTCCCCGGGGGAGCCGCTCCCCGCAGCAGACAGCCTGCGATCTTGCAGGTTTGACGGAGAACACCCATGGCCCCTCGTCCCCATCATCACGACCGATGAGGCTCCCCCGCGTGCGCCGCCCGAACGCGCTCGCCGTCCTGGCGGCGGCAGCCGTCGTCGTCGCCGCCGGCTACGCCTTCGCCGCTTTCGCGCGGGACGACGACCCCCGGCCCACCGTCCCCGATGCCCCCCGCAGCGGCGCCGCGGTCGCACCCCTGGCGCCCCCGGTGGCGGCGCCGGACGCGGCCCCGGGCACGCAGTCGGAGCTCGACCGGGTGATCGGGGTGTTCGAGCGGCGGGTGAAGGAGCGCGACGACGCCACCGACCTGGCGTTCCTCGGCCGCCTCTACCTGATCAGAGCTCGCCGCACCAACGACCTCGGCAGCTACGACCAGGCGCTGGCGGCGCTCGAGCGCGCCGTCGAGATCGCCCCGCGGTACGAAGACGCGCTGACGCTGCTGGCGTCCACGCGCTACGCGCTCCACGACTTCGCGGCGGCCGCCGCCCTGGCCGAGGAGCTGCTCGCCGCGGACCCCGCCAACCTGGAGGCCCGGCTGGTCGCCGGTGACGCCGCCCTGGCGGTGGGAGACATCACCGCGGCTCGCGCCGCGTTCGAGGAGCTGGCCGAGACGCTGCCGGGCTCCCCGGCGATCGAGGCCCGGCGCGCCCAGGTGGCGTGGCTCGAAGGGGACGTGCCGCGAGCGGTGGCGCTGGCCGCCTCCGCCGAGGAGCAGGCCGCCCGCTCCGGCGCGCGGGACGTCGATCTCGCCTGGTACCGCAGCTTCCGTGGGGCTCTGGCGTTCGACCAGGGCCGGATCGACGTCGCCGCCACCCGCTACGAGCAGGCGCTCGAGGCTTTCCCTGGCTACCCGGTTGCGCTGGGCGGTCTGGCCGCCGTCCGGGCGGCCGAGGGCCGCCACGCCGACGCCATCAACCTCTACCTCGAGGCGACCGCTGCGGTCCCCGACCCCGAGTTCCTGGCCGCGCTCGGCGACCTGTACCTGGTCACCGGCGACCCGGAAGCGGCCGAGGATCAGTACGCCACGGTCGAGGTCATCGGCCGGCTGGGCGCCGCCGGCGGCGCCGTCTACAACCGGGTGCTGGCGCTGTTCTGGGCGGACCATGACCGCAACGTCGAGGAGGCGCTGCGCCTCACCACCGCCGAGCTGGAGCTGCGCCGGGACGTGTACGGGTGGGACGCCCACGCCTGGGCGCTCTACCGCAACGGCCGGTTCGACGCGGCCAGGGAGGCATCGGACGAGGCGCTGGCGCTGGGGACCCAGGACGCCGAGCTCTGGTACCACGCCGGGCTGATCTCGGCGGCACTGGGCGACTCCGGCCGGGCGGCCCGCGAGCTGCGGCGAGCACTGGAGATCAACCCCGAGTTCGACCCCATCCACGCCCCGGCCGCCCGCACCGCGCTCGCCGAGGTGGAGGGATCGTGAGCACGGCCCGGCGAGTCGCCGTGACGGTCCTGCTGGCCGCGGCGGCACTGAGCGTCGCCGCCCCGGCCGGGGCGCATCCGCTCGGCAACTTCACCGTGAACCAGTTCGTGGGCGTGGCGGTGGTCCCCGGGGCGGTCGAGGTCGACTACGTGGTCGACATGGCCGAGATCCCCACGTTCCAGGAGCTGCGGGAGTTCGACGGCGACCGTGACGGGGCGCTGTCGCCGGAGGAGGCGGCCGCCTATGCCGACCGGCGCTGCCGCGAGCTGGCCCCCGGCCTGGAGACCGCCGTCGACCGCGCCCCGCTGGCGCTCGCTCCCACCGCCGGCTCGGCCGAGCTGCTGCCGGGCCAGGCGGGCCTGACCACCCTGCGGCTCGAATGCGCCTACCGAGCCCCTGCCTCCGGCGACGCGGGCCCAGCCACGCTCGAGGTAGTGAACCGCAACTTCGATCAGCGCCTCGGCTGGCGCGAGATCGAGGTGGGCACGGCGGCGGCGCGCCCGACCGGGATCGCGGACCGGTTGCAGGCCTATCCCGACGACCTGCTGCGGTCGCCGCCCGACGTGCGCTCGGCCACCGTGCCCGTCGTCCTGGTGGCGGCCGGGGAGGAACCGCCTGCGCCGGCCGCGCCCGACCCCGGGACTGCGCACGACGACGACCCCGTGGCGGCGCCCCGCTCCACCGCCGTGGTGCGGCCGCCCGACGCCTTCGCGTCGCTGATCACCAAAGCCGGCCTCGGCCCGCTGGCGCTGGCGGCGGGGCTGGCCGCCGCCTTCGCCCTGGGGATCGGCCATGCCCTGGCCCCCGGCCACGGCAAGACGATCATGGCCGCCTACCTGGTGGGGACCAGCGGCACAGGACGCCAGGCGGGCGTGCTGGCGCTCGCGGTAGCGATCTCGCACACCGCCGGCGTGCTGGTCCTGGGGCTGGTGACGCTCGCCGCCACCGCCGCCTGGCAGCCCGACGCCGTGTACCCGTGGCTGTCCCTGGTGGCGGGCCTCGTCGTGCTGGGCGTCGGGATCTCGCTGCTGGTCCGGCGCGGGCACAGCTACGACCACGGCCACGGACATGCGCATCACCATGACCACGCCGCCGACCCGATGGCTACGGACCGGGAGGTCGGCTGGAAGGCCCTCGCCGCCCTCGGCCTCTCCGGCGGCCTGGTCCCTTCCGCGTCTGCGGTGGTGCTGCTGCTCGGGGCCGTCCACTTGGAGCGGGTGGCACTGGGCGTGGCGCTCATCGTGGCGTTCGGGCTCGGCATGGCGGCGACGCTGGTCGGCGTCGGCCTGCTGCTCGGCTACGCCGGCCGGGC
>CAYGCW010000015.1:0-4014 GCA_964348465.1 uncultured Acidimicrobiia bacterium
ACCGGGATCGCACCCGCATGCGTTCTCGACGGCCCCCGGTCAGGCCACTTCCTGTGCGAGCAGGCCGCCGTTGGCCAGGGGGAAGGTGAGGAGCGGGGAGCGGCCGTGGCAGTGTTCGTCGACGCCGCCCTCGCGGCCCCCACGAACGGCGAAGCCGGCATCGAGACCCAATCCGGGGTGCGGATCGGGCCCGAAGCGTTGCAGCGCATCCTCTGCGACGCCGGAATCGAGGTCACCGTCACCCACCACGGCCGGCCCGTTTGGGAAGCCCGCCGCACCCGCACGACGCCGCGGCGGCTGCGCCGGTTCGTGATGCACCGCGACGGCGGCGTGTGCGCCGTCGACGGCTGCCAATCCCGCTACCGCCTCCAACCCCACCATGTGGTGCCACGCTCCCAGGGCGGGACCGACGATCCCGGGAACTTGGCACTGCTGTGCTGGTTCCACCACCACGTGGTGGTCCACGGCCATGCCTATCGCATCGACCCCGAGTCCCCACCGCAACGGAGGCGCTTCGTGCGATCTGCCGGGCGTCGGGGACGCGAGCCACCTGAGACCTGACGCCCGCCCGCGCCCCGCCCGACCCCACCGCCGTCGCCAACCGACCTCGGCACGACCTCCCCCTCAGGCCGCCCTCCAGCGTGCGGCCAGCAGGCGCGGGATGTAGCGCTGTGCCGCCAACAGCGGGTCCCGCTCGGCCGCTGCAGCACCGACCGGGCGCTCGGCCAGCCACTCCAGCGACCAGCCGGCTCGGGCGGCGTCGGTGAGCACGTGCCCCAGCGGGCGGTGCTGGAACGTCACCGTGGCCTCGCCGGCCGGCTCCTCCGACCGCCCGGGCACCAGGTAGGGACCCCACCTCCACAGCACCTCGCCGTCCGCCGGATCGACGAATGGGCCGGACCCGGGCGCCGTGTAGGCCGGGTGGTTGGACACGAGTGCCAGCACTCCCCCATCGCGAACCACCCGCCGGGCGGCGGCGAACAGGGCGCCGGCATCGGGCAGGTGCTCGATCACCAGCACCGCATAGGCCCCATCGACCGCGCCGGGCCGGAGCCAGCCGAGATCGGGCAGCCGGCACCGCACCGCCGGCCCCGCCTCCCGGGCGGCGGACAGCAGCCCGGCGGAGACGTCGCACCCCAGCGGCCGGGCACCGAGGCTCGCCACGACCCGCATCCCCTGGCCCTCGCCGCAACCGAGGTCCAGGTACCGCCCCCCCGCCGCCGGCGCCAGCGTCTCGGCGAGCAGCGGAAGCACGTCCTCTCCGTAAGCGGGGTCGCCGCGCACCTCGGACGACCACCAGCCGGCGAGCTTCGACCAGTCGGTCAAGCGGCGACGGCGAGGTTGAGCCCGTGATACGCCGCCACGACGGCGAGCACGCTCGTGACGAACAACATCCCCATCACGACGCAGCGATAGCGGCGACCGGCGAGGAAGCCCCCCACGGCGGCAGCCGTGACGGCCACCTTCAGGATCAGGGCACCACCGGCGCCGCTGCCGAGCAGTGCCCGCATCACCGGGTTCAGCTCGACGGCGCCCTGTTCCAGCGCAGCCGCGGTGGCGAGCAGGTCGACCAGGTTCAGCAAGGCGAACACCGCGGCCAGGCCGATGGCGACCGGCAGCCCGGCGGCGACCCGGTACAGGACCCGATCCAGCCGTGACGGCGACCGGCGGTCGAAGCCGCGCCGCCGCTCCCTCATCCGGAGGGTCCGGCGCGTGCGCCGGTCGGCGACTACCCGTCGCTCGACGGGCCAGGGCAAAGCGGTCATGTGCCGAGCGTACCGTGGCCTGCCGGCGCTGCGCCCGGCAGCTCGCGGGTTCGTCAGACGTTCAGTCGAGGACTTCGCGCAGGAACTTGCCGGTGTAGCTCTCTCCCACCTGAGCCACTTGCTCGGGTGAGCCGGCCGCCACCACGCGGCCGCCTTCGTCGCCGCCTTCGGGGCCGAGGTCGATGATCCAGTCGGCCGACTTGATCACGTCGAGGTTGTGTTCGATCACCACCACGGTGTTGCCGGCGTCGACGAGCCGGTGAAGCACCTGGAGCAGCTTGCGCACGTCCTCGAAGTGGAGACCGGTGGTGGGCTCGTCGAGGATGTAGAACGTGCGGCCGGTGGCCCGCTTCCCGAGCTCCGACGACAGCTTCACGCGCTGCGCCTCACCGCCCGACAAGGTGGGCGCCGGCTGCCCGAGCCGGATGTAGCCGAGCCCGACGTCGTCCAGCGTCTGCAGGATGCGGGCGATGCGGGGCTGGTTCTCGAAGAACCGCAGCGCCTCGGAGACCGACATCCCCAGCACGTCGGAGATGTTGTGGCCCTTCCAGAGGATCTCCAGCGTCTCGCGGTTGTAGCGCCTGCCCTTGCAGACCTCGCACGGGATGTACACGTCGGGCAGGAAGTGCATCTCGATCTTGATCGTGCCGTCGCCCTTGCAGGCTTCGCAGCGCCCACCCTTGACGTTGAAGGAAAACCTCCCCGGCTTGTAGCCGCGCATCTTGGAGTCAGGGGTCGAAGCGAACAAGGCACGGATCTTGTCGAACACGCCCGTGTAGGTGGCTGCGTTCGATCGAGGCGTGCGCCCGATCGGCGACTGGTCGATGTCGATGGCCTTGTCGATCTCCTCGACGCCGGTGACCCGCTTGTGGAGGCCGGGCGCTTCCTTCGACCGGTAGAGCTTCGACCGCAGCGACTTCGAGAGGATCTCCTCGACCAGCGTCGACTTGCCGCTCCCGGACACGCCGGTCACCGCCACGAAGAGGCCGAGCGGGAACTCCACGTGGATCTTCTTGAGGTTGTTCTCCTCCGCCGCCACCACTTCGATGCCCCGCCCGTCGGGCTGCCGGCGCTGCAGAGGAACGGGAATCGAGCGGCGACCGGCCAGGTAGTCGCCGGTGATCGAGGCCTGCTCCGCCATGATGTCGTCCAGGGTTCCCTCGGCGACGATCCGGCCGCCGTGCTCGCCCGCGCCGGGCCCGATGTCGACGACGTGATCAGCGGTGCGCACGGTCTCCTCGTCGTGCTCCACGACGATCAGCGTGTTCCCCAGGTCGCGAAGCCGTACCAGCGTCTCTATCAGCCGTTTGTTGTCCCGCTGGTGCAGGCCGATCGACGGCTCGTCGAGGATGTAGAGCACGCCGACCAGCCCCGACCCGATCTGGGTGGCGAGCCGGATCCGCTGCGCCTCCCCACCGGCGAGAGTGGCGGCGCTGCGGGAGAGGGTCAGGTAGTCGAGACCGACGTCGAGCAGGAACGTGAGGCGGGCCTTGACCTCCTTCAGCACCTGCTCGGCGATCTTGCGGTCCCGGTCGCTCAACGCCAGGCTCTCCAGGAACTCCGCTGCCTGGCGGAGCGGCAGCGATTCGACCTCGTGGATGTTGCGCTCTCCCACCGTCACCGCCAGCGACATCGGGTTGAGGCGGGCGCCCCCGCACGTGGCGCACGGAACCTCCCGCATGTACTGGCGGTAGGTCTCGCGAGCCGAGTCCGACTCGGCAGTCTCGTGGCGGCGCTCCAGCCAGGGGATCACTCCCTCGTAGCCGGTGCGGTAGCGGCGCCGCCGCCCGAACCTGTTCTCGTAGGAAACCTCGATCTGGCGCTCGCCGGTGCCGTGGAGCACCGCCTCCTGATGCTTCGCCGCCAGTGACTCGAAGGGTGCGTGGACGTCGAACCCGAGTGCGCTGCCGAGCGAATCGAGCAGGCGGCTGTAGTAGCTGAAGCGGTGACGACCCGCCCACGGCGCCAGAGCCCCGTCGGCGATCGAGCGCTCCGGATCCGGGATCACCAGCCTCGGGTCGACCTGGTACCGGGTCCCGATGCCGGCGCACGCCTCGCACGCGCCGTATGGGCTGTTGAACGAGAAGTTCCGCGGCTGCAGCTCGTCGAAGGACAGGCCGCAGTGGTCGCAAGCGAGCGCCTGGCTGAACGTGAGCGTCTGGCCCTCGACGACGTCCACGACCGCCACGCCCTCGGCGAGGCGCAGCGCGGTCTCCAGACTCTCGGTGAGGCGGCGCTCGATGCCGTC
>CAYGCW010000015.1:4095-18858 GCA_964348465.1 uncultured Acidimicrobiia bacterium
TTGCGGCCGCGCACGACCGGGGCCAGCACCTGGAACTTCGTCCCTTCGGCGAGCTCCAGCACCTGATCGACGATCTGCTGGGGGGTCTGGCGGTTGACCGGCCGCCCGCACCGCGGGCAGTGCGGGACCCCGATGCGGGCGTAGAGCAGACGCAGGTAGTCGTGGATCTCGGTGACGGTGCCGACGGTGGAGCGCGGATTGCGGCTGGCGGTCTTCTGGTCGATGGAGATCGCCGGCGACAGCCCCTCGATGAAGTCGACGTCGGGCTTCTCCATCTGCCCGAGGAACTGGCGGGCGTACGCCGAAAGGCTCTCGACGTAGCGGCGCTGGCCCTCGGCGTAGATCGTGTCGAACGCCAAGCTCGACTTGCCCGAACCCGACAGCCCGGTGAACACGATCAGTTGGTCGCGCGGCAGCTCCAGGCTGAGGTTCTTGAGGTTGTGCTCACGCGCCCCCTGGATGTAGATGTGATCGGTCGCCATGAGTTGCAATCGTGTGATTCGGTGGCAGTCGAGTGTAGCGACGGCGACCCGGCAACGGAGAGGGCGGCGCCGCGGCTTGCGGACGCCCTCTCAGGGCCCGTCGGCCGCCAGCGGCACGACGACCTCCACCGTGCCCAGCGGGGGTCCGCTCACCGTCGGCTCCGGCGACGTGTACGCGATCCGCGGAAGCGTACGGGCTCCGGCGGCCAACACCACCACGAGCTCGCGCCCCTCGCCGTCGGCCCGCTCTGCCAGCGCGTCGAGCATCTCGGGGCTGGGCGGGGCGGTCCAGGCGGCCGGGACCTCGCACGCGTGCCGAATCGCGAACGGCAGCCCCGACCACACCGGGTCCGCTCCATCCGCAACGACGAGCACCGCCGAATCGACGCCGACCTCGGCGCACAGCTTGTCGACCGAGTCGAGCGCGCCGACCTGGGCGGCGGCCGACACCAGCGGCGCGGTGATCAGCAACGGGAGCGCCACCACGCCCACCAGCAGGGCGACGGCGGCGGTTTCAGTGATCTCCCGCAACCGCCCCTGGTGGTCCCACAGCCGGTCCGCCACCCATCCGGCAGCCAGGAGCAGCGCCGGGAAGGTGACGGGAACCAGCCGCGCCGCGGCGCCGGGCTGAACGCGGGCCTCCCCGGGGTTCCACAGCCAGGCGATGGAAGCGACTGCGGCCAGCAGCACGAGCGCCAGCCATTCCGGTTCCCGCCGGACGATCAAGCCCCCGGCGAGCAGCGCCATGCCGACCAGCCCTGCCGCCGGGGCCACCGGTCCGAGGTACCAGCCGGGCCAGCGAGCACTCTGCTCGGCGTAGGTGCGAGTTGGCTCGATCGGGTCGCCCTCGAAGGCTTGCGCGGCGGCCACCTGCGGTGATGGCGGGCCGGTGACTTCCGAGGCCACCGGGCGGACGAGCACTGCCAGCAGGCCTGCGGCCACCACGAAGCCGGCGGCGCCCATGGCGACGACGCGCCGGTCGATGGGCCACCTCGTCCGCCGCCGGAACATCAGCGGAGCGGCCCCTGCAGCAGCGGCGAGCAGGAGGACGACCAGGGCCCGCACCCCCACGGCCGAGTCGTCGTCGAGCGTCAGCGCCATCGCCGCCACCAGGGCCGCCGCGTATCCGATGGCCATCGCACCGGCGTATTCGATCCTCCGCCGCCGCGCCACCCAGGATCCGGTGCGGCTCGTCGTCAGGATGCCCACGTAGGCCGCGACCGGGATTGCCAGGACCATCCAGTCGAGGTCGACGATGGCGGCAGCCCCCAACAAGCCGCCCGCGGCTGCCGCCCGCGTCCGTACCTTCTGCTGGTCGCCCTCCCGGAGCAGCGCCAGCGCCCCCGCGACGAATGCGAGCAGCAGCGGCGCCGGAGAGACGTCGCGGGCCGCCAGGACGAACGCGGCGTTGACGCCGAGGGCAACGGTCACCGCCAGCGCCGGGAGCGGCCGCAGCAGGCGGGCCGCCAGCCCGTAGAAGGCGAGCAGCGCCGCGCCGCCCAGCAGGACGCCGGTTCGGTAGAGCGCGCCGCTGCCGAGCCAAGCCGCGGCGCCGAGCAGCGCCGTGTGGGCGCCGGCGTCGACCGGCCGCCAGCGGCCGTCGACCAGCTCCCACCCGGGTGCATCGAGGCGGACGTCTGCGCCAAACGGTGGCTCCGGCCGGACGTCGAGGTCACCGGTCCGCGCCAGCTCCAGGGCGGCGTGGGCGGGGACGGCCGCCTCCGAGTCGGCGATGATGCGCTCCCCGGGGACGGCGCCGTTCGCCAGCATCCACAGCGTGACGAATGCGACGGCCGCGATGGCGGGACGCGCGGATCCCGGCCGCCGCGTCGTCCCGGCCATCATCCCGAGGTACACGGTGTAGGCCAGCGCCGCGCCGGGGAAGACCACGAGCGCGACCACGAACACCCCCAGCCTGGCCGCCAGCAGGCCGAACACGCCCAAACCCAACCCGAGGCTGAGCAGTGCCGCGACGAGGCGGTCGTACCAGAGGGGAACAGGCGACCTCACCAGCCCAGTATCGACGCCTCCGGCCCCCGACTCAACGACACCCGCGGCGCGGCCCGGCCCCCGCACGATGAGCCGGCGGTTGCACCGGAATCTGCGTGGCTGCGGCGCTACCGCATCGCCTCTGCCATCTCGCGCAGCTCACGCTTCAAGTCGCCGATCTCGTCGCGAAGGCGGGCGGCGTATTCGAACCGCAGCTCCTTGGCGGCCTCCCGCATCTCGTCTTCGAGGCTCTGGATGAGGCGCCGCAGGTCCTCCTGAGGCAGGTCCAGCGGCACTCGCTGCGCCACTTCCCGCCGGCGCCGCTCTGGGGCCCCGGCGTCGGCGCTGGCGACCAGCTCGAGGATGTCCGAGACCTTCTTGCGGATCGTGGTGGGATCGATCCCGTGCTCTTCGTTGTACTTCACCTGGAGCCGCCGGCGCCGGTTGGTCTCGTTGAGGGCCCGTTGCATCGAGTCGGTCACTTCGTCGGCGTACATCACCACCCGACCGTCGACGTTGCGGGCTGCCCGCCCGATCGTCTGGATCAGGCTCGTCTCCGAGCGCAGGAAGCCCTCCTTGTCGGCGTCGAGGATCGCCACCAGGGCCACCTCGGGCAGGTCGAGGCCTTCCCGGAGGAGGTTGATGCCGACCAGCACGTCGTACTCGCCCAGACGCAGCTCGCGCAGGATCTGCACCCGCTCCAGCGTGTCGATCTCCGAATGGAGGTAGCGCGCCCGCACTCCCATGCCCAGCAGGTAGTCGGTGAGGTCCTCGGCCATCTTCTTCGTGAGCGTGGTCACCAAGACCCGCTGGTCCCGCTCGGCGTGGGAGCGGATCTCCTCCAGGAGATCGTCGATCTGGCCCCGGGTGGGCCGGACCACGACCTCCGGGTCCACGAGGCCCGTGGGGCGGACGATCTGTTCCACGACCCGCGCCGAGTGCTCGAGCTCGAAGGGACCCGGGGTCGCCGACATGAAGACCACCTGCCCGGTCTTCTCCAACCACTCGTCGAAGCGCAGCGGGCGGTTGTCCAACGCCTACTGCAGCCGGAAGCCGCGCTCCACCAGCGTGTCCTTGCGGCTGCGATCACCTTCGTACTGGCCGCGGATCTGGGGAACGGCGACGTGACTCTCATCGAGGATCGTGACGAAGTCGGGCGGGAAGTAGTCGAGCAGCGTGTACGGCGCCTCGCCGGGCGCCCGCCCGTCGATGTGGCGGCTGTAGTTCTCGATGCCGGAGCAGAAGCCGATCTCGCGCATCATCTCCAGGTCGTACGAGGTCCGCATCCGCAGCCGCTGCGCCTCCAGCAGCTTGCCCTGGCCCTCCAGCTCGGACAGCCGGTGGGCCAGCTCCACCTCGATCGCTTCGATGGCGCTTCGCATCCGCTCCCGGGTGGCCACGTAGTGGGTGGCAGGGAATACGAACGCCTCGTTCAGTTCGGCGATGACCTCCCCGGTGACGGGGTTCATCTGCAGCAGGCGCTCGACCTCGTCGCCGAAGTACTCCACCCGGAGCACGGTCTCCTCGTACGACGGATGCACCTCGAGGGTGTCGCCGCGGACGCGGAACTTGCCGCGGGTCAGATTGACCTCGTTGCGCTCGTACTGGATGTCGACCAGCCGCCGCAAGGCATCGTCGAGCGGGTACTCGACCCCGCGGACCAAGCGCAGCAATTGGCCTGCGTACTGCTCGGGAGTTCCCAGGCCATAGATCGCAGAGACCGACGCCACGATGATCACGTCGGTCCTGGTGAGCAACGCCGAGGTGGCGGCGTGGCGGAGCCGGTCGATCTCGTCGTTGACGGTCGCGTCCTTCTCGATGTACGTGTCCGTCTGGGGGATGTACGCCTCCGGCTGGTAGTAGTCGTAGTAGCTGACGAAATACTCGACGCGGTTCTCGGGGAAGAACTGGCGGAACTCGTTGGCGAGCTGGGCGGCGAGCGCCTTGTTGGGCGCCAGGATCAGCGCCGGCCGCTGGGCGCGCTCGATCGTCCAGGCGATCGTTGCCGACTTGCCCGACCCGGTGATGCCGAGCAGCGTCTGGAACGGCTCGCCGCGGTCGAGGCCGTCGACGAGCCCCTCGATCGCCTGCGGCTGGTCGCCGGCGGGGGCGAACTCGGAGTGGAGCTGGAACGGCGGCACGCGCCCAGGTTATCGACCACCGGCCGCTGCGGGCGGGCCCCCGAGCCACGCCCACAGCTTCGCCACCTCCTCGTCCAGGTCCGCCGGGTCTCCCGAGTTGTCGACGACGTAGTCGGCCCCGGCCAGCCATTCCTCCCGGCTCGGCTGCGCGGCCATCCGCGCTGCGACGTCCTCCTCCGACATACCCCGCTCGACGAGGCGGCGCCGGCGCACGTCGGCGGGGGCGTCGACGACGACCCGGTCCCATCCCGCTCCGAAGAGATCCACGGCCAGGGGCAGCTCCACGACGACGAGCCCGCGATTCGATCCCGCCACCCGGGCCGCGATCCGGGCGGCGATCGCCGGGTGAGTGATCGCCTCCAGCTCGGCGAGCTGCGCCGGGTCGCCGAAGACGATCCGTCCGAGCGCCGCCCTGTCGACGCGGCCCCCCACGACCACCGCCGGCCACCGGGCCGTCACCGCGCCGTGGGCCTCGCCACCCGGCTCCAGCACCTGGTGCCCCACCAGGTCGGCATCGACGACGTCGGCTCCGAGGGCGGCCAGCCGGCGTCCGACCTCGCTCTTCCCGGCCCCGATCCCGCCACTCAGCAGGACCAGGCGGCTGCCAGTCTCCTCCACGACGGCGACTGTAACCTGGCCGGCGATGAACGCCGAGCGGCTGGCGCTTCCCGCCCGTTTCGACCTCATCGTCGCCGTCTTCTCGTGGCTGGCGCTGGCGGTGGGCACCGGACTCGCCGTCTCCGACGGCGACAGCACCGGCCGGGTGGTCGGGGCCGCCCTTGCGGCCGGGGCGTGGGTGGTGGCGCTCCACGCCGTTCCCAGGCCCGCCCAGCGCCAGCCATGGGTGGGCGAGCTGCTCGCCGTCACCGGCGCCGGCCTGGCGCTGCTGGCCATCCGGCTCACCGGGGGCACCGACAGCCCCTACCTGCTCATGTCGCTGGCGCCCACGCTCTACGCGTCCGCCCGACTCGGCACCCGCGTCGGCTTGGAGACGGCGCTCCTCAGCGTGTCCGGGCTGGCCGTGATCGCCTTGGTTCTCGACCAGGCCATCTTCGGCGCGGAGGTGGCGGTCATCGCCGCGGTGCACTTCGTCGTCGCCGCCACCTTCGCCCAGGTGCGGCGGGCATACCGGACGGCCATCGTCGAGTCCGAGGAGCTGCGCAAGACGACCGCCGCAACCACCGTCCGCCTCGAACGGCTGGAAGCCGCCAACGATCTGTTGCTCCGCTTCGCCGGCCTCATGGACGCCGGTGAGCTGAACCCGGTGGTCACCGGCCGCGAGGGCCTGCGGCGCCTGGCAGACGTGGTCGACTTCGAAGCCGGCCTCGTGGCCGTCGCCGGTGAGGACGGGCCGCTGGTGGTGGCGAAGACCGGGCACGAGACGGTGCCCCACCATCGCACCACGTTCTCCCTGAGCGCCCGCGGCCGCGAAGTCGGCTTCGTGGTCCTTGCTCGCGCCGCAGATTTCACCGCCGCCGACCGGCAAGTCATCACCGAGGCACTGCGGCCGATCGAACTGGCCTTCTCGAACATCCTGCTGCTGCGCGACATCGTCCGGCGCGCCGTCCGTGAGGAGCGCACCAGGCTGGCCCGCGAGCTCCACGACGAGATCGGCCCCTCGCTCGCGTCCCTGGGCCTGGCGCTCGACCTGGCCGTGCTCGAGTATCCAGCGGACCCCGGCCTCGGACGGCACCTCGAGGAGCTACGGAGCTCCGTGTCCACGCTGGTCGACGACATACGCCGTGCGGTGTCGGACCTTCGGACCGGCGACCAGTTCACGCTGACCGAGCAAGCCCGCGTCGCCGCCGCCGACCTGCCTCCCGGAGGCCCCCGGGTCACGATGCACATCGACGAGCGGCGGCCGCCTCGCCCGGCCATCGTCGAGGACCTGATGGCGATCGTGTCCGAGGCGCTCCGCAACGCCGCCGAACACAGCGGCGCCGCCACCATCACCGTCGATGGCTTCGTCGACCGCACCGACGGCAAGCTCGTCGTCCGCGACGACGGCTGCGGTTTCGACTTGGAGCGCGTCGCCCCCGACCGCTTCGGGATCGTCGGCATGCAGGAGCGGGCAAGCCGGATCGGCGGTTCCGTGCGGGTCGAGTCCTCGCCCGGAGTCGGCACGGCGGTGACCGTGGAGTGGGGACCCGGGTGATCAGGGTCGCGATTGCCGACGACCACCGCCTCCTCCTCGAGGGACTGGTGCAGGCGCTGAGCGCACTACCGGACATCGAGGTGACCGGGACCGCGACCGACGGCGCCCAACTGCTGGCGCTGGTCGCCGCCGATCGCCCCGACGTGCTGCTCGTCGACCTCGAGATGCCGCGACTCGATGGCCTCGCCGCCCTCGGACAGATGAGCAACCCGCCCCCGGCGGTGGTGGTGACCATGCACGCCGGCGCCGGGCCGCGGGAACGCGCCGCCGCCGCCGGAGCAGTCGGCTTCCTGTCCAAGTCGGCGCCGCTGCCGGACCTGGCGGCCGCCATCCGCGCGGCCGCGGCGGGTGAGCGCTTCGTCGAGGAACAAGACGACGCCGTCCTGGAACGCCACCGGCGAGCCCCGCTCGATCCCCGCGCCGCGGCCCTGACGCGACGCGAGCGGGAGTTGCTGGGCTGGCTCGCGGCGGGACTGTCCTCGACCGAAGACCTGGCCGACCGGATGTTCATCTCTCAGAAGACCGTGAAGAACCACCTGGCGAACATCTACGACAAGCTCGGCGTCGCCGACCGTGCCCAAGCAGCGGTCGAGGCGATCCGGCTCGGGATCGGCCGACCCGACCAATAGGAAATGGGTCGCCGGGCCTATAGGGCGGAGCAGGGCCGAGGAGGTAACGTGACGGGGACAGTAGACCCCAATCCAGAATCGGGAGGCACCGATGCTCCGAGTGTGGACGGCTCTCCAGGCCGGGCACGCCCGTGATGAGGGGGCAACGTTGGTGGAATACGCCCTGCTGCTCGTGTTCATCGCCGTCATCGCCATCGCGGCGCTGCAGTTCCTGGGGAACACGGTCAGCGACCAGGTGGAGAACGTGGCCAGCACCATCGGCGGCACCAACCCGTAGCCTCCTCCACGGATCGAGACCCTGCGGCACGCGGCGCAGCGGGCTTTCTGACGCGGACCAGCTCAGTCGCCGAGCGCCCTGAAGATCTCGATGACCGCCGGGCCGAGCAGCACGACGAACAGCGCCGGCAGGATGCAGATCACGAGGGGGAACACCATCTTCACCGGCGCCGCGAACGCTCGCTCCTGGGCTCTCTGCCGGCGATGGACGCGCATCTCCTCGGCCTGCACCCGCAACACCCGCGACACCGAGACGCCGAACGTCTCGGCCTGCCCCATAGCGAGCAGGAAGCTGTCGAGCTCGTCGAGATCGGTGCGGGAGGCGAGGTGGCGCATCGCCTCCGACCTGCTCACGCCCATCCGGGTCTCCTGAAGCATCCGGCCGAACTCCTCCGACATCTCTCCCGGCACCGTGGCCACCACCCGGCTCAGCGCGGCCTCGAAACCGAGCCCGGCCTCGACGCTGATCACCAGCAGGTCGAGGATGTCCGGTAGCTGGCGGCGCATCTCCTCGCGACGGTGGGCGATGCGGCGGTCGAGATAGCCGTCGGGGAGAAAGAGACCTGCGAACGCGAAGAGCGGCAAGCTGGCGATCCGCTGCCAGCCGCCGAGGAACGCCTGGAACACGGCCCAGGCGACGAGCACCAGCACGACCGAGATGAGCTTGATCGCGGCCCACGTGTTCACGTCGAGGACGTCGTCGTGGCCGGCCACAGCCAGGCGCCGCTGCACCCGCTCCGCCCAGCCCGCCGGGCTGAAGCGCCGGGCGAACCTCCCGAGCCGTCGCAGGCTCGGACCCACCACCCGCTCCCCGAAGCCCATCTCGAGCACCTCGGAGCGACTCCTGCGCAGCGAAGGCACCCGATCAAGCGTCTCCGACCGCAGTACCGCCATACCCGCGTAGTAGGCGGCGGCACCGACGGTGAGGAAGATCGCCGCCACCGCGAACCAGACGGAGCCCACCACCTACAGCTCCACGTTCATGATGCGGCGCAACCAGAGTATGCCGACGCCCACCAGGCCTGCGGCCGCCGCCAGCGCCACCCGGCCCAGCGTCTCGTCGACCAGGGGATCGAGGTACTCCCGGTTGACGGTCCACACGAAGCCGAACAGGCCGATCGGCACCAACGTCAACACGACCGCCGTCAGGCGGCTCTCGGCGGTGAGCGCCTTCACGTCGCGCCGCAGCCGTGCCCTCGCCACGAGCGTCGAGGCAGCCGTGGTGAGCACCTCGGCGAGGTTGCCGCCCACCTCGCGTTGGATCTCGACGGCCATCACCGCCCACCCGAAGTCCACCGACCCCATGCGCTCCGCAACGCCTCGCAGGGCATCCGTGACACCGCGACCGAGCCGGATATCGGAGAGGGCCCGCCCGAACTCTCTGGCCGTGGGCTGCGGAACCTGAGCCGCCACGGACTCCACCGACTGCAGGAGCGAGTAGCCGGCGCGTAGCGACGTCGCGAGAAGTCCGAGCGTGTCGGGCAGCTGAGCTTCGAAACGATCCTGCTGATGCCGGGCCGCCGCTTGCGCTCCGGCTGCCCCTGCCAGCAAGGTGAGCGCCGCGGCGAGCACCCCGATCGAGAGGCCGGCGACGACCGTCACCACCGCCCCGACCAGCAACGCCACGATGCCCGCCACCAGCACCGCCTCCCCGCCGCTCATCGGGAGGTTGGCTTGCTCGAGCGTCGCGTCGAGGCTCTCTCGAAGCCCGCCCCGCAGGGCGGTGCGCTCGGCGCGCCGCACCGCAGCCCGCAGCCAGCGGAACCGACCCAGCAGCGCCGACTCCCCCGGCACCGGCGCGTAGGCGCCCAGCCGCCTCCGGAGGCGGCGCTCGCCCATGGTGCCCTGCGGGCCGGCGAAGACCACCCCCAGGAGCGCCACCGTGACGGCCACGCCAATCACCGCTACCACGCGCCACTGGCCGGTCGACAGGAAGGCCAGGGCCATCCGTCATGCCGCGGTCGGCGAGGTAGGTGCTGAAAGTGGGCCGTATGCCGGTGGGCTCGAGCTGGCCCCGGTGGTGGCCTTCCTCATCCAGTCCCGCCGCATAGTCGAAGGCATAGACCTCACCGAGCGTTACGACGTCGCCCTCCATCCCCACCACTTCGGTGACGTTCGTGACCCGCCGGCGGCCGTCCCGGAACCGGTGCAGGTGGACGATCAGGTGGACGGCTGCAGCGATCTGCTCCCTGACGGCGCGCACCGGAATGTCGACCCCCGAGAGCAACACCATCGTCTCGATGCGAGCGAGTGTGTCGCGCGGGCTGTTGGAGTGGACGGTGGTCAGCGACCCGTCGTGGCCCGTGTTCATCGCCTGCAGCATGTCCAGCGCCTCGCCGCCCCGGGCCTCACCGATCACGATGCGGTCCGGTCGCATGCGGAGCGCGTTGCGGAACAGGTCGCGGATGGTGACCTCCCCCACGCCTTCGATGTTCGGCGGTCGGTATTCGAGGCTGAGGACATGCTCTTGGCGCAGCTGCAACTCCGCGGCGTCCTCGATGGTCACGATCCGCTCGTCCTCCGGGATGTAGCCCGAGAGCACGTTGAGCAGAGTCGTCTTCCCGGCCCCGGTCGCCCCACTGATGACGATGTTGAGGCGGCCGGCGACGCATCGCTGCAGGAAGTCGGCAACCCGGGGCGTGATCGAGCCTCCTGCGATCAGGTCGCCCTCCGTGAGGGGGTCCACGCTGAACTTGCGCACGGTGAGGAACGGTCCTCCGATGGCGAGGGGGTGGATGACGGCGTTCACACGAGATCCGTCCGGCAGGCGGGCGTCCACCATGGGGTTGGATTCGTCGATCCGGCGGCCCATGCTCCCGACGATCTTCTCGATGATTCGCCCCAGGTGGGTCTCGTCCACGAACCTGGCGTCGGTGGCGATGATCTTGCCGTGGCGCTCGACATACACCCGATGGGGGCCGTTGACCATCACCTCGCTCACCGTCGGGTCGCTGAGCAGGGGATCGATCGGACCGTAGCCGAGGACATCGTCGGCGATCTCCTGGAGGAGGTTGACGCGGTCGGCCCTCGTGAGCGGCAGCGCTTCTTCCTGGTCGAGGGCCCACTCCAGCATCTCCATGACCCTGAGCTTCAGCTCGGCGTCGCTCATCTGGCGGTCGTAGAGCTTCGGGCCGAGCCCTTCCACCACCTTGAAATGGAGGCGCCGGCGCAGCTCCTCGCGTACCTCAGCCCGGCCGGCGTCCTGGGTGGTGTCAGCGGCCTTGGCGGCCCGCACCCGGTCGGCAAGACTCATCGGCGGAACCAGCGCCTGCCGTCGCCCTGGTCGAGCACGTCGACGGCTTCGGAATCGACCACCAGGCGGGCCACCTCCTGGAAGCCACGCGCCACCCGGGAGCGCGGGTTCAGGGCGACGACCGGAACACCCTCGTTCACGGATCGCGGCACCAGCTTGTCCGAGACGACGGCGGCCCGTACCGGCATGTCCAGCGAGCGCTCCAGCTCCTCGACGTCCAGCCGCGCCTTCGAGTTCGCCCGGTTGAGCACGAGCTTGATCTTCTCCATGGGGTACTTGATGAGCTTGAGCGTGTCGAGGGCGAGCTTGGCGTTCTTGACGCTCGGCAGGTCCATGTCGACCACCATCAGGACGTGATCCGAGCGCTCGAGTATCGACAGCACGGGCTCGTCGAGGAAGGGCGCGGTGTCCACGACGATGTAGTCGAACATCCGCTTCACCATGGAGAGCACCTTGACGATCGCCTGAGTCGAGACCTCGTCCGCGAGCGCGGGCTCGAGCGGCGCCGGGAGGACCTTCATCCCCGAGGAGTGCGACGCCATCGCCGATTCGAGCAGCGCCTCGTCGAGCTTCTCGAGGCTGCGCGCGATATCGACGATCGAGGTGCGGGGGTCGATCTGGAGAGCCAGGCAGACATCGCCGAACTGGAGATCGGCGTCGAGCATCATCACCTTCTCGGGGCTCGTCCACGCCGCCAGCGTGAGCGCCACGTTGGTGGCGGTGACGGTCTTGCCGGCGCCGCCCTTCGGCGAAACGATCGTCACCACGCGCCCGAGACGTTGTGCGGGCGGGGTCTCCCCGGAATCGGCGAGGCGCCGGTGGATCCGGTCCAGGTTGCCGAGCGCCTCCTCGACCTTGGCGGCCGTGAGGGGCATCTCGATCACGTCCCGGAAACCGGCGCGGAGCGCCGCCTTGAGCAGGCCGGTGCTGAGCGAGTCCGAAACGAGCAGCATCGGCAACTGCGGGTCCAGATCGAGGAGCAGCCCTCCTTCCGCGATGCCGGCTTCGTGGGCGTAGGAAGGACCGAGCACGGCGATGTCGATCTCGGTCTCTCCGAGCCGGCGCAGCGCCTCCGTCACGTTCGGCGATGTGGTGAGGAGGGCGCCGTCGAGCAGCTTGCGCACGTCCTCGACGAACCGCTCGTCGCGTTCGACGAGTAGCACCTTGCGGGGGTTGGCATCAGCCTCCGGGGGCGGCAAGAAAGCCCAATCCTCTCAACTCGGCGATGAGCTGCTCGGGAAGGTCGATGATATCTTCGATCTCGGCCCCATCCGTTTCCACCGGCTCGAACCCCGGCGGCACCAGCGTGAGCCAGGAAGTCATGAAGTCCTCGACGTAGACGAGCTTCTCGGCATCTTCGGCGGTGACCTGGAGGGTCACGAGCTGCGCACCGATCGCCGCGTCCGCGTCTGCTTCCAAGGGCGCGGATGGGGCGATGTCGGCTCCGACCGCCAGGACGAGGAGGTCCTGGAGGACGAACTCGGTGAACTTGCGGGACTCGGGGAGCGCCTCGGCGAGCTGCACCATCTCCTCGTCCTCGAGGCCCAGCCGAGCCTGGAGGCCAGGAAAGAAGACGGCGCGGGCGGCCGGAGTGCGCAGAGCGGCCCGGATCAGGCCCAGGTCCACCTCCGTCGATGCGACGACGTTGATGCGATCGCCTGGTTTCACGAATCCACCGACACCGCGCACCTCGTCCGGCCGAACGGAAATCGCCTGGAACCCCGGGTCGATCAGGTCGGAGAGCCCGACGACCTCCAGGGCGGGATCTCCCCACAGGTCGCCGGTCACGACCTGCCCGACGCTGATGGGGCCGAGAGCGATGCGCCCCTGCAGCGTTGCCTCGAGCTGCGCCCGGCTCTGCACCGCGTTGGCGGGGAGCAGCCCGTCGAGTTCCGTGCTCTCCTCGAAGCGATCGAGAACGTCGTCGCCGGCCGCGCCGCGCGGGATGAACTCGGTGGCCCGATATGCCGGCACCTGGATGAGCCCCTCGCGAGCCTCGTCCTCGGCGGCTCTGAGGAACGCCCAGATCGCAAAGGCTGAGATGGTGGCGAGTGCGAGCGAGACGACGAGCACCACCGTTCTCCTACCCATTGCCACTCCTTCGGCAGGTCAGTGCCGGCGCGCGCTCGACTGCGCAGGGGACCGCGCTGGCGCGGGACGGAGGCTAATGCCTACTTGCGCCCGATCCCCTTCTCTTTCAACTCCTCGAGGATCGCCTCCAGCGAGGCATCGGCGCTGAAAGCCGGCTCGTCCGTGCTCTCCTCGACGCGCTCGAATTCGCGGCGCTCGGGTCGCCGGGACGGACGGCGGCTCTCGGACCACGACGCAGCGCGCTCCTCCCAGCCCGGCTGCGCTTGTTTGATCGAGAGGCTGATGCGGCGGCGATCGGTGTCGATCTCGGTGATCTTGACGTCCACCTGCTGACCCACCGAGAGCTCCATCTCGGGCCGCTCCACGTGGTGGGTCGCAATCTCGGACACGTGGACGAGTCCCTCGACGCCGTCGGTGACGGACACGAAGGCGCCGAACGGCACCGTCTTGGTGACCTTGCCGTCGACCACGCCGCCGACTTCGTTGCTGCGCACGAACGACTCCCACGGGTCCTCGCGGGTCTGTCGAACCGAGAGGGAGATGCGCTCGCGCTCGCGATCGACCTCGAGCACCTTCACCTCGATCTCGTCACCGACGCTGACGACCTCGCCCGGGTGGCTGACGTGCTCCCACGACAGCTCCGACACATGCACGAGGCCGTCCATGCCGCCGAGGTCGACGAACGCACCGAAGTTGACCACCGATGAAACGACGCCCTTGCGGACCTCGCCGGACTGGAGCTCGTCGAGGAACGCGTGGCGTTGCTCGGCCTGCGCCTCCTCGAGGAACGCACGTCGCGACAGCACCACGTTGTTGCGGTTCTTGTCGAGCTCGATCACTTTCGCTTCCAGCTCCTCGCCCACATAGGGCTGCAGATCGCGCACACGACGCAGCTCGACCAGCGACGCCGGCAGGAACCCGCGCAGGCCGATGTCGACGATGAGTCCGCCCTTGACGACCTCTATGACCGTGCCGGTGACCGTGCCGCCCTCATGCATGACCCGTTCCACCCTGCCCCAGGCGCGCTCGTACTGGGCGCGCTTCTTGGAGAGGATCAGCCGCCCGTCCTGGTCTTCCTTCTGCAGGACGAGCGCTTCGATGCGGTCGCCGACCTGGGCTTCCTTGAAGGGGTCGACGTCGTTGCGGATCGACAGCTCTTTGGCCGGTACGACACCCTCCGACTTGTAGCCGATGTCGACGAGCACCTCGTCCGGGTACACCCGCACCACCGTGCCCTCGACGAGATCGCCCTCGTCGAACTCCACGACGGTCCGCTCTATGGCCGCGGCGAAGTCCTCGTCGGACTTGTCGGGATCGAGGTCGCCCAGATCAGCCGGCGTCTTCACGACCACCTCGTGGACGAGGGGTGGCGGCTGCTGGTCGGTGGCTGGGGCATCGCCGGGCGGAGCCTCGGCGGTGGTAGCCGGGGATGCGGCCGGTGCGGGTGCCTCCCCGGCACCGATCGTGTCGCCGCCTGCCTCCACCTTCGCCTCCGCCTGCTCGTCCGGGGCGGCGGCCTCTTCGGCCGCGGTGGCGTCGGGCGCCGTCACGGTCGCGCGCTCAGGCGCGAAGTCGGTGTCGTCGGTCATGGGTAAGAATCACTCCTCTGGGAAAGCTCTCCGGCCAACCCAAGGAGGGCCCGCGGAGGCGGTCGAAGGTTACCACAACATTGGGGGCGCCCGTCGGGTGCGATGTGCACCACGGGTTTGCCAGGGCGCCCCGCTCGCCGTCACATTGGGGGCGCCGT
>CAYGCW010000016.1:0-724 GCA_964348465.1 uncultured Acidimicrobiia bacterium
ACCACGTCCTTGAGCTGGCTGAGGCCGGGGATGTCGACCGACAGCCCGGCGTCACGCAGCGAGGGGATTATCAATGTGATCAGGAACAGTAGCGCGGTGAGGCCCATCAACGCCTGCCACAAGAGATGGGTCCGCAGCGCCGGGCGGAGCAGGGCCGCGCCAACGCCGATGACCAGCAGCGCGCCGAAAAGGACCGGGAAGTTCAGCTCCCACTCGAGACCGCCGAGCACCACCTGGGGACCGACCGCCTCGAAGATGCCGAGGCTGAGCCCACCGATCATCGCTCCGAGCAGGTTGCCGATCCCGCCCAGCACCGCGGCCGTGAAGGCCTTGATGCCGGGGAGGAAACCCGTGATGAAGCTGACGCCCCTGAACAGCAGGGCCCACATGACGCCGGCGATGCCCGCCATCAGCCCGCCGACGGCGAACGTGGCCACGATCGTGCGGTCGACGTCGATGCCCATCAGGGCGGCGATCTCCTTGTCCTCGGCCACCGCTCGCATGGCTCGCCCCGTCTTGGAACGCTCGACGAACTGATAGAGAGCGACCATCGCCAGTGCGGCCACCACGATCACCAGACTGGTGCGTGACCCGGTCATCACAATCGCCATGACAATCGCCGGGGCGGCCGCCAACAGCGCGATGCGTAGGGGTTGCCGGCAGCACCAGGCAACCGGTATGGCAAACAGACCGATCTCCATTCCCAGAGCAGCCGAGTTGGGGG
>CAYGCW010000016.1:734-6078 GCA_964348465.1 uncultured Acidimicrobiia bacterium
CGTGCGGTCGACGTCGATGCCCATCAGGGCGGCGATCTCCTTGTCCTCGGCGACGGCGCGCATCGCCCGCCCGGTCTTGGTGCGCTCGACGAACAGGTACAGGCCGAACATGGTGATGACCGCCACCACGATGACCAGGAGGCGAGTCCCCTCGATGGAGATCCCCAGGAAGTTGATCCGCTCACTGAGGCCGCTCGGCACCTGGGGGTAGTTCTTGACGGCCGCCCCGAACAGCCCGAAGAACGCATACTGGAGGAAGAAGGAGATGCCGATCGAGGTGATGAGCGGGATGAGACGCGGCGACCCCCGCAAGGGGCGGTAGGCCACCCGCTCGATGATCACCGCGATCGACGTCGACGTGATCATCGCCACCAGGAAGACGACCACGAGGGCGGCTGCGAAGTTGTCCTGCCACAGCCCGCCCTCGTCGGCCATGGCGTCTGCGAAGAAGAACCCGACCAGCGAGCCGGCCATGAAGACCTCGCCGTGGGCGAAGTTGATGAAGCCGAGCACGCCGTAGACCATCGAGTAGCCGAGGGCGATGAGCCCGTACATCGAACCCTGGGCCACCCCCGACACCAGCAGGTCGCGCCAGGCGGCCCCGCTCAGCCCCTCGCCGGCGACCGTGAGGCGGATGGAGCCGAACAGGCCCCAGGCGATGACGACGATGGCAACGACCCGCACCGCCCAGAGGAAGCTGTCGGCCGGGTTGACGCGCAGCTCCCGCCGCGGCGAGGCGATCTCGGTGGTGGTGGCAGTCACGTCGCCTTCCCCATGAGTGTTCCTTTCGGTGGGGCCCGGCGCCGCCGGGCGCCGGGCCCCTTCCTTTCGTGGTCGTTCGGGTTACGACTCCGGTGCGAAGCCGTAGACCACGTTCTGCTGGCCAGCCTCGATATCGCCGGAGTCCTCGTGGAGGATGATCGAGATCCGCTGCGAGCCGCAGTCGCCGAACTCGTCGCAGTTGATCGTCCCGATGATCCCGTCGAAGTTGCTGGTCTCCGCAATGCGGTCGCGCAGCGCCTGGCGGTCGATGTAGGTCTTCCCACCGACCTCCTCGGCGACGTCCGCGATGGCCGTGAGCAGCAGCGCGGTGGCGTCGTATGAGTGGGCCCAGAAGGCGGCGCTCGGCGCCTCGCCGAAACGGTCGTCGTAAACGGCGAGGAAGTCGTCGGCGCTGACGCCGGTGACGCTCTTGTTTTCGCCGAAGCGCAGGTCCGGGCCGGACATGTACACGCCCTCGGACTCCGGCAGCTCCATGAAGTTGTCGGTGATGAGGCCGTCGGCCGCCATCAGGATCGTGTTCTCGAGGCCCGGCACGCCGCCGATCTGCTGGACGATGAAGCCACCCTCCGGCATGAAGATCGGGAAGAAGATCAGCTCGGGCGAGCCGACCGCCACCTCGGTCAGGACCGGCACCATGTCGGTGTCGCCCTTGTTGACCGCGGTGAACACGCTGATCGTGCCGCCCAGATCCTCGAAGGCGTCGGCGAACGCCTGGGCGAGGCCGTTCGTGTAGGGATCGCCGTCGTGGATGGCTGCCGCCGTCCTGACGTCCAGCTCCTCGAATGCGAAACGAGCCGCAGCCTCACCCTGGAACAGGTCGTTGTGCGCCGTGCGGTAGTAGCCGGCGTGGTAGTCCGAGTTGGCGTTGCCCTGGAGGTCCGAGGTGAGCGCCGGGGACGTGTTCGACGGCGAGATCATCACCATGCCGGCGTCGGAGATCAGCGGCGACATCGCCACCGCGGCTCCCGAGCACGACGTGGCGATCACGCCGACGACGTCTTCCTGGGCGACGATCGCCTGACCGGCCGACTGGCCGCCGTCGTTCGAGCACAGGTCGTCCTCGGCGGTGCCCAGCTCGACCGGGTGGCCGGCGACCTCGCCGAAGTCCTCGACGGCGATCTCGACGGCCCGCTGCGACGGGATGCCGAGAAACGCCACGTCACCGCTGATTGCCAACGCGGTGCGGATCTGAATCGCCTCACCCTCATCGAGTTCCACGGCGCCCAGCGGGCCCGCCTCGAAGGTGCCGTCGGTGTCGCCACACGCGGCGGCGACGAGACCGAAGGCGAGGATGAGCGCAAACAGGTAGGTCTTGCGCATAGTCCCTCTCCGTGTCAGTTGATGTTCTGCCCCGGGCGCGGGGGCGCCCGAGCGATGGCGGGGATTCTATTCAGGATGTCGGCGCGCGTGCAGGTCTATGGCAGGAATCCCCAGGAAGGGGACTGGAGACGGCGCCCCTGCCCCCTACAATTCGCATGTTCGGAGGTGGGAATCCCTGATGGGTCGCCGTAGGTTGCTCGCCGCCGGGGTGGCGCTCCCCGCGCTCGGGGCGGCCGTCGCTCTCGGCCAAGTTCTGAAGGCGGCCCACAACGCCGACATCCCGGCGTTCCCCAACTACGACCTCTCCGGCAGCTTCGGCCACCCGGAACTCCCCCATCTGCGGGTGGTGGCGATCGGCGACTCGAACCTCACCGCCCCGGGAGTGGCCGACCCCGACAAGAGCTGGCTGCGGCTCGCCGCAGTCCACCTCTCCGATCGCTACCACGTCGAGCTGATCAGCTTTGCGAGAGGGGGCTCCCGCACTCGCCAGGTGGTCGCGGAGCAACTCGAGAGGGCCGTGGCCCTCGCCCCGGACGTTGCGTTGATCGCCGCGGGCGGCAACGACACGCTCCGGGTCACCCCGAGCTGGGACTTCCGGCGCCGCCTCACCACGCTCGTCGCCGCCCTGCACCGAGTCTCCGGGGCCGTCGTCGTCGTCGGCATCAGCGACCTCGGCACGATCCCGCGCCTGCCCGAGTTCCTGGCGCCGCTGCTCTCGTGGCGCTCGCGCGTGCTCGACGGCGTCGTCGCCGACGTCGTCGCTCGCTACCCGCGGGCGACTCAGGTCGAATGCTGGGGCGTCATCAGCGACGTCCTCCGCGAGCGCACCGACGACATGTTCTCCGGAGACCTGTTCCACCCCTCCCCGGAAGGCCACGAGGTGTTCGTGCGGGAGGTGATCCCGGCGTTCGAGAGGGCGATCGCCCTCGCCGCCTTCCCCGAGGCTGCCGCCTCCTGACCGCGCCCGGGAACCGGGCGGCCGCCCCGGCCGTCCCACCTGCATGGAGGAGTCGGCGTTCCGGCGCCGCTACGACGAGCTGGTCGCCCTCAAGGCACGCGCCCGCCGCCGGCGGTGGACCGCCGGCGTGCTGGCCGCGGCGCTGCTGGCCGGGGGCTGGTGGCTGTGGCGGGGCGGCGGCCCCTTCTCTCCGCAGGCCCGGGTGCACGACGCCGCGCGCAGCTGGGCCGCGCTCGGCATCTCCGACTACGACTGGACCTACACCGCCGGCACCTACTGGGCCTTCCCGGGCCGTGTCACGGCCGCAGTCCGGAACGGCCGGGTGGTGGCGGTGACCCTGGACCCGCCCGGCCCGCCCGAGGGACACGTCGAGGAGCTGACCGTCCGCGACGTGTTCCGCAAGATCCGCGACGGCATCGGCGCCGACAGGGGCGAGTTCTCGTTCCACGCCGAGTGGTGCGTGCCCGAGAGGGTCTTCTTCGACTACGAGCGCCAGGCCGCCGATGAGGAGTGGGGCTTCTCCCTGAGGGACTTCACGCCGCTCGACCCGGCGGCCGCGGGCTGCTGAGCGCCGCCCGGGCCGCAGTGCTCAATCTCCGGCGGGGCCGAGCACCACGTCTCCCGACAGCGACTTGACCTGGATCGACGCCCGCTCGCCGGCCGGGGGCGGCGTGTCGGTGGGCACGAACTCGCTGCGAACCTCGCCGCTGAGCGTGTGCACGTCGACGTCGAGGGTGCGGCCCGGCGGCACTCCCACGTACACGTCACCGGAGAGCGTCTTGCACGCGAAGTGGCGGCCGGTGAACGTGCCGACGCGCACGTCGCCGGCCGCGGTGCGCGCCTCGACCCGTCCGTCCGCCCGCCGAACGTGGATGTCGCCGGACGCGACGGAGATCTCGACGTCGGCGCAGGCCCCCACGAGCACGTCTCCCGACGCGCCGGCGACGTGGAGCCGGCCGCCGACGTCACCCAGCCGCACGTCACCCGAGGCCACCTTGACGGTGGCGCCCTCCGCGACGTTGCACGCCCGCCGGTCGCCCGGGGTGACCGACGCTCGCAGCGAGCCCACGTCGACGTCGATGCCGAGGTCGGCGGACGCCAGCTTCACCTCGACGTCGGTGCCCACCGGCACGGTGGCGAGCACGTCGAACGAGGTGCGACGCCAGGAGCGGGCTTGCAGAACGCCGATGACCACGGTGTCCCCGCGTTGTTCCATGACGAAACGCTCGACGTCGCTGCCCCGAACCACCACCTCGATGGTTCCGGGCGGCCCGGCGACGATCCGGACGTCGCCGGACGGCAGGCTCACCTCCAGGCGGGGCCGCTCCCCCACTGCGAATTGTTCCCGGCGCTCGTTCACGTCTGCACCGTGCCCTTGAACCTGCGCCCGGTCCTGGTCTTGGCTGCCGCGGCGTGGGCGTGCAGCGTCTTGACGACGAAGCTGTTCACGGAGTCACCGGCTTCGGAGGCGGCCTGCTCGACGAGCGACTTCAAGCCGCCGGGCAAGCGGAGCGTCAGGCGCGCCTCGAAGTCCTCGGCGGCGAAGGACGGCGGCTCTTCACCGATGCTGCGGACCACCAGGGTGGGCTCGCCGTCGCTGAGTACGACGTCCACCCGCTGTCCGGCGAGCTGGGCGTTGACCTCGGCGGCGGCCTGCTCGGCCAGCCCGGCGACGGTCTGGCGCACCGCCGGTGCCAGCGCGGCGAGCACCGCCTCGGCGGCGGCCTCCACGGCGGGGTCATGGCCGGCGAGGTTGAGCTGGTGGCTCACCGCCGCCTCGATCTGGGTGATGGCACTGGTCACGTCCATTGCGGGTTCCCTACTAGCGGTCTGGCCTTGATACCACATCGCGCCGCCTCGATACAGTCAACGTGCTGTCAGTCGCGGTGGCTGCGGTCCCGCAGCACCGGCCACCGCGACCGCAGCCTGCGCTCTCGCACCCCCCGCACGCCGGTGCCGAGGGCCGCCTCGGCGCGCATCTGGTGAGCGATTCGGGCCTCGTCGATGGTCGGGTACATCTCTCGCCCCTTTCTGATGTCGTAGTGACACTATTATACTGTCATACTACTGCCATCTTGTCAAGGGGGTCATCCCTGCGCCGGCGGTGGTAACCTGGACGGCGTACCGCGACCCCCGGGGAGCTCGGACGGCCGGGCTGAGAGGGCGGGCTGCCGCCGACCCGTGGAACCTGAACTGGGTAATGCCAGCGGAGGGAGACAGGTGGACGCCGACACCACGATCGTCCTGACGGGAGGCGAGCCCGCGTCCGTCGCCGGCCTGCTC
>CAYGCW010000016.1:6088-17750 GCA_964348465.1 uncultured Acidimicrobiia bacterium
GCCCACGGCCTCCAAGGCGGCCAGCAGGCCGACCAATGGGGCGTCGGGGCGGCTGCCGACCTTGGCCGACAGGGCCGGCCCGCTCTCGGGGGCGTTCGTCATCGCCGCCGACTCCGGCCTGGAGCAGGCGGCGGGCCTCGGTCTTCACGTCGACGTGGTGGTTGGGGACATGGACTCGGTCGACCCCGACCTCCTCGCCGCGGCCGAAGCAGCCGGAGCCGAGGTGCACCGCCACCCGCCCGACAAGGACGCCACCGACCTGGAGCTCGCCCTCGACGCCGCCGCCGCACGCGGCGCCGCGCGGGTGATCGTGCTCGGCGGCACCGGGGGCCGGCTCGACCACCTGCTCGCCAACGCGCTGCTGATCGGATCACCCCGCTACGCCACCATGGCGGTCGAGTGGCTCGCGGGCCCGCACCGCGTCACCGCCGTGCACGACGCAACCCGGATCGCCGGGGCGCCCGGCGACCTGGTCACCCTGCTCCCCGTCGGCGGCGCAGCGCACGGGGTTCGCACGGACGGTCTCCGCTGGCGCCTCGAGGGCGAGACGCTCGAGGCCGGGTCCTCCCGCGGCGTGAGCAACGTCCTCACGGAGCCAGTGGCGAAGGTGCGCGTCGAGGAAGGCACGCTGCTGGCCGTCCACACGAGGGCCGCGTCGTGACGCGCCGGCTGGCGCTCGCGGCGGCATTGTGGGCACTGGTCGCCGCCTCCTGCGGCGACGCCGGTGAGACGGAAGGCCCAGCTTCAACGGAGCGGAGCCCGGGCGCGCTGGTGGTCATCACCCACGACTCCTTCGCCGTCTCGGACGACGTGATCGCCGCGTTCGAGGCCGACACGGGGGCCACGGTCGAGATCCTCAGGGCCGGGGATGCCGGCTCCGTCGTCAATCAGGCGGTACTCACCAAGGGCGCCCCGCTCGCCGATGTGCTCTTCGGCGTCGACAACACGTTCCTGTCCCGGGCCCTGGAGGCGGAGATCTTCGACCCTTACACCGCAGAGGGCGCCGACGACGTCTTCCCCGAGCTGCGGCTCGATCCGTCGGTGACCCCGATCGACTTCGGCGACGTGTGCCTCAACTACGACAAAGCCGGCCTCGCCGCTCTCGGGCTGGACCCTCCGGCCACGTTGCGGGACCTGGTCGAGTCGGAGTACGCCGGACAGCTCGTCGTCGAAAACCCGGCGACCTCGTCCCCTGGGCTCGCCTTCCTCCTCGCAACGATCGCGGCGTTCCCCGAAGACGCCGAGTACCCGTGGCAGGACTACTGGGCCGCCCTGCGGGCCAACGAGGTCCAGGTCACCGATGGATGGGAGGAGGCCTACTTCGGCGCGTTCAGCTTCTCCGGAGGAGACCGCCCGCTGGTCGTGTCCTACGCATCGTCGCCTCCCGCCGAGATCGTGTTCGCCGAGGGCGATCCCCCGGCCGAGGTCGGGACGGGCGTCGTCACCGACGGCTGCTTTCGCCAGATCGAGTTCGCCGGCGTGCTCTCCGGCACCGCCAACCCGGACCTGGCTCGCAGCTTCGTGGACTTCATGCTCAGCATCCGGTTCCAGGAGGACATCCCGCTGAACATGTTCGTGTTCCCGGCGAGGCAAGATGCGGCGATCCCGGCCGTGTTCCTCGACCACACGGTCATTCCGGCCGACCCGGCGACCCTGCCCCCCGACGTCATCGAGGACAACCGCGAACGGTGGATCGAGGAGTGGACGTCGGTCGTCCTGCGCTGAGGCGATGACCCGGAGACGCAGGGGCGCACTCCTGGCCGCGCTGCCGGCCCTGTTCCTCGGCTGGTTCTTCGCCTATCCCCTCCTCCGCGTCGTCGGGCGGGGGCTCGTGGTCGACGGACGCCTCGACCTGTCACCGTTCGCCGAGGTCCTCACCGATGCCGACTTGCTCGGCGTGGCGTGGTTCACCGTGTGGCAGGCGGCCGTTTCCACGCTGCTGACCCTGGTCGTGGCCCTCCCCGGGGCGTATGTGTTCGCCCGCTACGACTTCCCCGGCAAGGGGCTGCTCCGGGCGGCGGTGACGGTGCCGTTCGTGCTGCCGACCGTCGTGGTCGGCACCGCGTTCCTGGCGCTGCTCGGACCGGGAGGCCCGCTGGGCCTGCGCCTCGAGCACTCGATCTGGGCGATCCTCGCCGCCCACGTCTTCTACAACTACGCGGTGGTCGTGCGAACCGTCGGGGGACTGTGGGCACACCTCGACCCGAGGCTCGTTGAGGCGGCCCGGTCGCTGGGAGCATCGCCGTGGCAGGCGTTCCGGGAGGTGACGCTGCCGCTGCTCCGGCCGGCGCTGGCGGCGGCGTCCGCGATCGTGTTCCTCTTCAGCTTCACGTCGTTCGGGGTCATCCTGATCGTCGGCGGGCCGCGCTTCGCCACGCTGGAGGTGGAGATCTTCCGCCAGACCACGGCGTTCCTCGACCTGCCGGTGGCTGCGGCGCTGGCCGTCCTGCAGCTCGTCGGCGTCACCGCGATCCTGCTCGCCTACTCCCGCTACCAGGAACGCCGCACCGTGGAGCAGACTCTGCGTCCCGCCGCAGAGACCGCGGCGCGGCCCCGCACCGGCCGCCAGCGCCTGCTCCTGGGCGCCAACCTGGCCGTGATGGCCCTCCTGCTCGGCGGCCCGCTGGCGGTGCTGGTGCAGCGGTCGCTGGACACCGCCTCCGGGTACGGCTTCGGCTACTACCGGGCGCTCGGGACCAGCCGGCGCGGCAGCCTGCTGTTCGTGCCGCCCGCCGAGGCGATCCGCAACTCGATCGGCTTCGCCGCTGCCGCCACCCTGGTGGCCCTGGTCGTGGGCCTGAGCGCCGCAGCCGTCGTCGCCTACCGGTCCGGCGCCGCCTCGCGCTGGTTCGACGCACTGCTGATGCTGCCGCTGGGGACGTCGGCCGTGACGATCGGCTTCGGATTCCTGGTAGCGCTCGACTGGCCGGTCGACCTGCGGACGTCCATCGTCCTGGTGCCGATCGCCCATGCTCTCGTGGCCGTCCCATTCGTGGTTCGCACCGTGGTCCCCGTGATGCGGTCGGTGCGGGTCCGGCTCCGGGAGGCGGCCGCGGTCCTCGGCGCCTCGCCGGCACGCGCGTGGCGCGAGGTCGACCTGCCGATGATCGCCAGGGCGGCGCTGGTCGGCTCCGGGTTCGCGTTTGCGATCTCGCTCGGCGAGTTCGGGGCGACGGCGTTCATCGTCCGGCCGGACCGGCCCACGCTGCCGATCGCCATATACCGGTTCCTCGGCCAGCCGGGCGCCGCCAACTTCGGGCAGGCGATGGCGATGAGCGTCATCCTCATGATCGTGACGGCGGCCGCCATCCTCGCCATCGAGCGCTTCCGGGTCGGCCACGTCGGGGAGTTCTGATGCTGGACACCGTGGACCTCACGCTCTCGTACGGCGGCATCAACGCCCTGGCGGGCGTGAGCCTGACCGTCGGCGACGGCGAGGTCCTGGGCGTCCTCGGCCCGAGCGGGTCCGGCAAGTCGACGCTGCTGCGGGTCGTGGCCGGCCTGGAGCAGCCCGACGCAGGCCGGGTGCTGTGGGACGGCATCGACATCACCCACCTGCCCGCCCACGAGCGCGACTTCGGCCTCATGTTCCAGGACTTCGCGCTGTTCCCGCACCGTGACGTCGCGGCCAACGTGGCGTTCGGGCTGCGCATGCAGGGGATCGACGGCGCCGCCCGGACGGCCCGGATCGCCGAGGTGCTGGCGATGGTGGGCCTGGAGGGCTACGGACCGCGCTCGGTCGGGACCCTCTCCGGCGGGGAGGCGCAGCGGGTGGCACTGGCCCGGGCGCTGGCGCCCCGTCCCCGGCTGCTCATGCTCGACGAGCCGCTGGGATCTCTGGACCGGGCACTCCGGGAGCGCCTCGTCGGCGACATCGGCGAGCTCCTCGCCGCAGCCGGGATCACCGCGCTCTACGTGACCCACGACCAGGAAGAGGCGTTCGCCGTCGCCGACCGGATCGTGCTGATGCGCGACGGCGCGCTGGTGCAGGAGGGCGCGCCCGAGGAGCTGTGGGCGCACCCGGCCGACGAGTTCACGGCCCGGTTCCTCGGGTTCACGAACATCGTCGACGCCGAGATCTCCGGCGGGAGGGCCGCCACGCCCTGGGGGGACCTCCCGGCCCCGCCCGGCGCTCCCGAGGGGCCGGCCCGGCTCGTCGTCCGCCCGGACGCCCTGCGGGTGGCGCTGGGTGGGCCGATCGCCGCCGTCGTCGTCTCGGCGGCGTTCCGGGGTGACCACGTCGTGCTGCGCATGCGACCCGACTCCGGCCCGCCGCTCGAGGCCGACGTCGACCGGCGGCTGCCGCCCGGGGAGCGCGTGTACCTGTCGGTGGATCCGGCCGGGGTGACCGTCCTGCCCGAAGATCCGCGACCCGGCAGCGGCGCGTAGGCTGGGCGGCATGAAGGGTGCGCGACCCACGCGGTGGGCCGGGGCCGTCGCCTGCGCCGCGGTGGCGCTGCTGCTGGCGCCGGCCGCAGCCGCCTCCGAGCCCACCCCGGAGGGCCGGATTGCGTTCCGCAGCGACCGGCCAAGCGGGTTCAGCACCGCCCTCTACACGATGAGAGCGGACGGCTCCGACCTGCGCCAGGTCACCTTCGGGACCACGGACAAGGAGCCGGCGTGGTCGCCCGACGGCAGCCGAATCGCCTACGCCCGCTTCGCCGACGGCACATCCTTCGACATCGTCGTGATGGATGCCGACGGTTCCAATCCCCTCGTGCTCGTGGCCAGCCCCGAGCAGGACACCCAGCCCGCCTGGTCGCCCGACGGCAGCCTCATCGCCTACCGCGGGCTCACCCAGGACGCTCAGGGCTTCTTCCACTCCCGCATCTTCGTGGTGCCTGCCGACGGCAGCGGACCGCCGGTCGCCATCACCGAGCCCTCGCTCGAGGCCGAGGACCCGGCCTGGTCACCCGACGGCCGGCGCATCGCCTTCACCGCCTTCACCGGCGACTCTCCCGACGTCGTCGTCGCCAACGCAGACGGCTCGAGCCTGCGCCGGCTGACCTATCACGTGGAGACCGACCGCCGGCCCGCCTGGTCGCCGGACGGCACCAAGATCGCCTTCGAGTCGTTTCGCGACGACGGCGATGCCGACGTGTACGTGATGGACCCGGACGGCTCCAACATCACCCGCCTCACCACCGGCCCGGCGGCCGACGGCGATCCGGCCTGGTCACCCGACGGCCGGCGCCTCGCCTTCGCGTCCGACCGCGACGGTGCGGGCAACTTCCGACTCTGGTCGATGGCGGCGGACGGCTCCGGCCTGCGTCGGATCACCTCCGGGCTCTTCAACGACCTCGACCCTGCCTGGCAGCACTTCGGCGCCCCCGCCACCCTCCCCGATGGGCCGTTCCAGGTCGAGCGGGGCACCTCCCTCCTGCTGCTGGAGCCGGGGCTGCTCCGTAACGACTTCGACGGCGCCGGCGACCCCTTGTCGGCGGTGCTCGCCCGGCCTCCGACGGCCGGCACCGTCGCCGTGTTGCCAAATGGCTCCTTCGACTACGCCCACGGAGGCGGCTCCGGCCTCGGCGACGGCTTCTCGTACGTGGCCGACGACGGCACGTACCGGTCGCCGCCGGCCGAGGTCACGTTGCTCATCACCCAGCCCGGCGGACGCGGCGACCTCGTTGGCGTGGTGGACGAGCGCAGTGCCCGCTGGCACCTCGCCCGCCCCAACGGCACGGTGCTCTCGTTCACGTTCGGGAACCCGGGTGACAACCCGTTCGTGGGCGACTGGGACTGCGACGGCGTCGACACCCCTGGCCTCCACCGCCCCTCCGACGGCCTCGTCTACCTCCGCAACTCGAACTCGACCGGCCGGGCCGACATCCAGTTCTTCTTCGGCAACCCCGGGGACATCCCGCTCGTGGGCGACTTCGACGGCGACGGCTGCGACACCGTCTCGCTCTACCGTCCCGCGGAGGGCCGGGTGTTTGTGATCGACGAGCTCGGCAGCGGGCGGGACGGCCTGGGCGCCGCCACCTTCTCGTACCTCTTCGGCGACCCCGGCGACACGCCGTTCGCCGGCGACTTCGACGGCGACGGCGTCGACACCGTCGGCCTGTACCGGGAGTCGGCGGGCCTGGTCTTCCTGCGCAACCGCCACACGTCCGGAGCCGCCGACCGCACGTTCTTCTACGGCAACCCGGATGACCGCTTCGTGGCGGGCGACTGGGGTGGCGACGGCGTCGACACCGTCGGCGTGTTCCGCAGGTCGAGCACTCGCTTCCACCTCCGGGACCGCAACACGGCCGGCCCCGCCGACGTCAGCTTCCCCTTCGACGGCGGTCGCGGCGTGCCGGTCGCGGGCGATTTCGGGCTGCCCTGAGCCGGCCCGGCGGAGCCGCGACGCGCACCTGGAAGGCATTGGCGGGGGTGGTCCCGTCGTCGCCCACTCCCGGGGCTGAGCGGGCTATCGGTCGGGGACGATCCGGTAGACGCCGCCGTTGCCGGTGGTCACGTACAACTCCCCGGCGGCGTCCTGGCCGAACGAGGTGATCGGGCCCACCTTGCCGATGTCGTCGGTCCAGTCGGAGACCTCGGTGGCCGCCCCGTCCGCGTACCGGAACGACCGCACGAACTGCCCGCACCAGTCGCCGTAGAAGTAGTGGCCGTTGAGCTCCGGGATGGCGACGCCCCGGTAGACGAAGCCGCCGATGACGGCGCAGCCGCCCGCCCGGCGATGGTTGTACACGACGATCGGGGCCACGAAGCCGTCGCGCTCGCAGATCTCCTTCTCATAACACACGAAGCCCTCGACGACCGACCACCCGAAGTTGGCGCCGGCATCGTCGGCCAGGGACACCACCGAGATCTCCTCCCACTCGAACTGGCCGACGTCGGCCACGTACATGAGCCCGGTCTCGGCGTCGATGGCGACCCGCCACGGGTTGCGCAAGCCGTACGACCACACCTCCGGTGCTCCTTCGCCGGTGCCGACGAACGGGTTGTCGGGCGGGATGGCGTACGGGTCGCCGTTGTCAACGTCGATGCGGACGATCGTGCCGAACAGGGTGTCGGGGCGCTGGCCGTGCCCGTACTGGTCGCCGATCCCGCCGCCGTCTCCCAGGGACACGTACAGGTAGCCCTCCGGGCCGAACTGGAGCATGCCGCCCTGGTGGAACGACTGAGGCTGGTCGAGGAAGAGCAACTCCCGGCCGCTGCCGGGGTCGGCCCGGTTGGGGTCGAAGTTCGTAGCCCGATACTCGACGAGGCGGCTGTCGCTGCGCAGGTCCGTGTAGTGGACGAAGAACCGCCCGTTCCACTCGTAGCGGGGATGGAACGCCAGCCCGAGCAGACCGAGTTCGGCGCCGTCGGCGTTGACGATGTCGGTCAAATCGAGGAACGGCGTTTCGAGGATGACCCCGTCCTCGATCACCTTGATGCGGCCCGGCTTCTCGATGACGAACAGCCGGTCGTCCCCGGGCGGGGAGAGCACCAGAAGCGGCTGATCGAGCAACCTGCCCACCACCTCGAGCCGCAGGCCGCGCAGCGGCGCGTCGGGAGCGATGGTGGTCGTGGTCGGCGGTGGCACCGTCGTGGCGACCGGCCCGATGGGCGGCCCACCGGGAACCGTCGACGGCGGGGACGGCTCGCCACCACCGGCCACCGCGCCTGCGAACTGGACCGAGCCGGCCGCGGCCAGCGCCGCCAGCACCACGCCGAGGAAGAGGGATCTCACCACCGGGAGTGTATTGGCGGCGGGGTGATCCGGGACGCGTCAGGGCGCGGCGCCGGCGGGCGCCGGCCGCGTCAGGGGACGCACCCGGCGCCATAGGTGCTCACCGGCCCGGAGCGCCGCAAAGCCGAGCAATGCGCCGGCGGTGTTGAGCAGCACGTCGTCGACCGTGTAGGTGCCCCACCCGAAGACGAGTTGGGACGCCTCGATCGCCACGCTCAACGTCGCCGCACCGGCGGCGACGCGACCGGCGGTCCGGAAGCGGACGCCGCCCAGCGGCGCCAGGAAGCCGAGAGGACCCATGAGCAGGAGGTTCCCGACGAGGTCCTTGGTGATGATGCGGTACCCCGGCCCGTACACCCGCCGGTCGAGCTTCACGTCGGCCACCGGGATGCCCTGGTCGGCGGCCAGCTCGGCTCGCCGCCGCTCGTAGGTGGCGTCGTCCATCAGGTAACCGTCCGCCTCGGTGTAGGCGCGGACGGTGGAGGCGCCGGGAACGAACGCCCATGCGTGCCGGGCCCGGAAATCGTCGGGGCCGGCGACGTCGAACCAGAGCGGGCCCCACTTCGGGAGAATCGTCAGCGCCAGGACGATGGCGAGCCAGGCGGCGGCCGCAGTGCGGGCTGCGAGAGCCTGCCAGCGGACGGGCCGCCCTGCCCGGCGGCGGCGATGCGCCGCCCAGACCTCGGCGGCGACCCACAGCGCGGCCAGCAGCCACACCTCGGGACGGGTGAACGCCCACGACATGTGGCCGAACAGCTCGCGCACCCACGACGACAATGTAGGACTCAACCGTCTCCTTCGAAGAGAGCCCGCACACGGCGGTGCGGGCGGCGGGGGCCTGGGGCCCGTGACGGCGCGCATCATGCACGCACCGGGGTGCCGTGTCAATGGGTCTTCCTGCGTTCCCGGGCAGCGTGCGGGGCTAGCGTTGTCGACCGAGGAGGACGGGTGCCGAAGGACGAGATCAGGGTCGAGGTCGGCGGTGAGGAAGTGCGCATCAGCAGCCCTTCCAAGGTGATGTTCCCCGACCGCGGCTGGACGAAGCAGGACGTGGCCGCGCACTACGTGCTGTGCGCCGCGGGGGCGCTGCGAGGCGTGTACGGCCGCCCGACCATGCTCAAACGGTGGCCAGAGGGCGTCGCCGGCGACCCCTTCTATCACAAGCGGGCGAAGCCCAACGACCGCTTCGAGACGGTGCAGATCCGCTTCCCTTCGCAGCGGCCGGGGCTGATGCGAGTGCCCCGCACCGCAGCCGACGTGCTGCGGATGGTGCAGCTCAACTGCCTCGACCTCAACCCGTGGCCGGTGCGCGCCGAAGACATCGACCATCCCGACGAGCTGCGCCTCGATCTCGACCCGACGCCCGACTCGTCGTTCGAGGAGGCCCGGGAGGTGGCGGCGGTGGTGCGGGACGTCCTCGCGGAGAACGGCCTGCGGAGCTGGCCGAAGACGTCGGGGTCGCGCGGCATCCACGTCTACTGCCGGATCCAGCCGCGCTGGGACTTCTTCCAGACCCGCCGGGCGGTGCTCGCCCTGGCGCGCGAGGCCGAGCGCCGCCACCCGCGCGCCACCACCGCCTGGTGGAAGGAGGAGCGGTCGGGCGTGTTCCTCGACTACAACCAGATGGCCCGCGACAAGACCATCGCCAGCGCCTACAGCGTGCGCCACACCGGCATGATCTCGGCGCCCTTCCGGTGGGACGAGCTGGAGACGATCGACCCCGAGGCCATCGACCTGGCCACGTTCCCGGCCCGCTGGGCCGAGGTCGGCGACCTCACCGCCGGCATGGACGACACTGCCGGCGCCCTGGACGGGCTGCTGGAGATGGTCGCCGCCGACGAGGAGGCCGGTCTGGGCGACGCTCCCTGGCCCCCCCACTACCCCAAACAACCCGGCGAGCCCCCCAGAGTCCAGCCCAGCAAGCGGCGCATGCCTGGCTGATCCACATGCAGGATCTCTCCGGATGGGGAGCCGCAACGGAAGGAAGCCGCTCGTCAATCCTCGCCAGGCGCCCGCAGGTTGCCTGACGAAACGACCTCCGTGAACCCCGGCCCCTCGGGCAGCTCCAGCTGGTCCATGGTGCAGTCCGACGCCTCCTTGTCGGGCCGCCAGCGCTCCAGCCGGGTGGCGTGGCGGAAGCGGCCCTCGGTGAGCTGGTCGTAGCTGACCTGCACCACGACCCCGGGCTCCACCGGCACCCACGAAAGGTCTTTGCCGCCGCTCCAGCGGCTCTCGGCGCCCGGGCGGCGGGCCTCGTCGCCGAAGCTGTCGTCGGTTCGGAGTTGCTCGAACTGGCGCAGCAGCTCGACCCGATCGTGATCCGAGAATCCCGAGCAGTGCCCGATGAAGTGGAGCTGCCCCTCGTCGTTGTAGAGGCCCAGCAGCAACGAGCCGATCTTGCCGCCGTCCTTGTGTTCCCGGTACCCGCCTACGACGCAGTCGACGCTGCGCCGGTGCTTGACCTTGATCATCTCGCGCTTGCCTTCGACGTATGGGCCATCGAGGCGCTTGGCGACGATGCCGTCGCAGCCCGCCGCCTCGAACTCGTCGAACCAGCGAGCGGCCTGCGCGACGTCGTCGGTGCTCGGCGTGAGGTGCCACGGATCGCCGAGGCCGGGGACGACTCGCCGCAGCCGCTCACGACGCTCTGCGAACGGCGTTTCCCGCAGGTCGTCGCCCTCGTGCGCCAGGAGGTCGAACGCCACGAGCCGGGCCGGGATCTCCTCCGACAGCAGGTTGATCCGCGACTCTGCCGGATGGATGCGGAGCTGGAGCGAGTCGAAGCTGGTGACGTCGCCGACCACCACGACGATCTCACCGTCCACGACGGTGCCCGCCGGCAGGCGTCGCAGCGGCTCCTCCAACTCGGGGAAGTAGCGGAGCAGCGGCCGCCGGTTGCGGCTGTCGAGCCGGGGCTCCTCGCCGAACGCCACCGCCCGGAACCCATCCCACTTGGGCTCGTACGCCCAGCCCGGCGGCCCGGGCAGCTCGGGCTTGACCCGGGCCTCCATCGTCGAGATCGGGAGCGGGAACGGAGCCGGCATGGCCCGGCGATGCTAAACGAGCCCTACCCTGCCCGCCGATGCCCGACATCTCTTGCCCCGAGTGCGGCGAGACCGACCGGCTCCGCGGCGAGCGTCACGGCGACCGGATCCGCCTCCGCTGCGAGACCTGCCGAGCGACCTGGGAACGTGATCCGACCCCCCGTTGCGGGCTGTGCGGGTCCACCGACCTCCGCTACACCCCGAAGCCGCTGTGGGAGAGGGGCCGCGGCGACCAGCGCACGCCGGCGGGGAGGATCGACGCGTATGCCTGCAACGCCTGCGGCGGCCGCGACGTCACCTCCGCTTCGCCCAGCGGGCCCGACCCCGGACGCTGAGATGGTCGGGCGCGCCGTCCCCGCCGCGGAGCGAGGCGTATGCTGAGGGTGGGTAGCGCCCGAGGAACCGGATCAGCGCCGGGGGGTAAGTCGGCCGTGGCAACGGTCGAGGAGATACGCAGCATCAAGGAACGCGTGGAGGAAGACCTCATGGCGCGTCCCGGCGTGGTCGCCGTCGGCATCGGGCGCAAACGCGTCGCCGGCCAGCCGACCGACGAACTGGCCATCCGTGTCTACGTGCGGCACAAGCACGACGACCTGTCGGAGGCCGAGCTGATCCCGACGGAGTTCGACGGCGTGCCCACCGACGTCGTCGAGTCGGGGGGCTTCACCCTGCACGACGGCGACTGACAGCCATGCCGCCGGGAACGGCGGCCCAGCAACGGAAGGGGGGATCATGCCCACCGAGTACTCGGCTGAACTTCAGGCGAGCAAGGAGAACGCCGTCAAGCGCTTCCTCGGCAAGCCGGGCGTCACCGGCGTCGGCGTCGGCTACAAGTGGAAGGATGGCAAGCGCACCAACGAGCTGGTGGTGCGCGTCTACGTCGAGGAGAAGAAGCCGCCTGGCGACGTGCCGAAGAGCAGGCGGGTGCCGAAGA
>CAYGCW010000017.1:0-17616 GCA_964348465.1 uncultured Acidimicrobiia bacterium
GTACCGCAGCGACACCGACCGGCGGATGGCCGGCATTGCCGAGCAACTCGCCGGCTGGGGAGCCGACGTCGTCTGGGGCCACGGACCTCACGTCGTCCAGCCGGTTTATGCCATTCCGGGGTTGGAAGGCCGGACGGCGGTGGTGGCGACGAGCCTCGGCAATTTCCTGTTCGACATGGGCGCGGCCGGCACGCAGACGGGCGCGGTCCTCGAAGTCGAGATCGGCCGGGAGGGCGTCGTTGCCTACCGGGTGGGGGCGGCGTCCCATCACGATGGCCCCGTGGTGTTCGACGGGTGGGGAGAAGCCGACGGTTCCGGCGGCGGCTGGGTTGTGCCGGGCCGGGTGTCTCAGCGAGCGAAACCGCGACGCCGGTGACGCGACGGGCCCCACCAGGCCCTCAGGCGGGCGCCTCCGCCTCGGCCGGCATGCCGAAGAACCTCTTGTACACCAGATAGGCGGCGCCGCCGAGGGGGATCGGCAGCCAGAACGACACCAGGCGGTAGGCGAGCGTGGCGAGCAGCGCGTTGCCGGCCCCCACGCCGGCGAACGTCAGCAACGTCGCCAGCCCGGCCTCCACGAAGCCGAGCCCCCCCGGGGTCAGCGGGATCATCCCGAGCACGGCCGCCGACGCGAACGCCAGCAGCACCAGGCTCAGCCGGGGTCGGGCGCCGACCGCATAGAGGGCCGCCACGAGGCTGAGGTAGTCGAGGATCCAGTTGGCGGTGGCGGCTCCCAGCGCCAGGTGCCACCGCGGGCCGACGGCCTGCACGATCTCGTCGCGCTGTTGGAGCACCATCTCGGGGTGCGCCCCCCAATCCCTGCCGAGCAGGCGGCCAACGCGGGTGAAGACGACGTCGACGACGCGGGCCGCCAGGTGGAGGGGGGCGTCGAACCGAACGGCGAGGAATCCTGCGATGAACAGGCCGACGAAGAGCACCAGGCCGGCGACCGCCACCGGCAGCAGGCCGGCGGGGACCGGTGCCGCGAATGCGGCGATCACCGCAGCGGCAGCCGGCAAGGCGAACAGCACCAGGTAGGAGATCAGCGAGTTGGCGGCCAGCGCCGCCGCGGCTCCGACAGGGTCGATCCCGGCGCCGGCCAGCATGCGGAAGTAGAACGCGCCGCCCACCATCGGTCCGCCTGGGAAGACCCGGCTGGCGGCGTGCGACGTGAGCTGGGCGGTGGCGGCCGCCAGCCACGGCAGCCTGGGAACGGCGATCTTGGCCAGCGCCCACAGCGCCGCGAAGCTCCCCAGCTCCAACACCAGCATCACCGCGAACCACCACCACGCGACGTCGGCAAGCCGGGGGGCGCTGGCGAACACGTCGAGGACCCTGGGGCCTACTGCGTTGAGGATGGCGGCCGCCACCAGCAGCATGAGCAAGCGCTTGAGGATGGCGCGCCACGGGACTCTCGGCCTGCTCGTCATCGCCGCTCGAAGGATGGCTTCGGGCTCACGTTGCCCAATAATGGTGCACCGGTGGGCCCGATGCTGGCCATTCTCAATCGATCGCGACCAGCTCGACCGCGAACGTGAGGGCCTCCCCGGCCAGCCGGTGGTTCGCGTCGATCCGAATGATCTCGTCGGTCACTTCGAGGACGGTGGCGCGGGCGCCGTTGCCGAGGACCACCTCGTCGCCGGCGGCCAGTCCTTCGGGGGCGTCGGCAGCCGGGAACTCGAGAACCAGGGTCGGGTCGTACTCGCCGTAGGCGTCGACGGCCTCCATCCGGACCGTGCGGGACTCGCCGACCGCCAGGCCGCGCACGGCCGCGTCGAATCCGCGGATGACTTGGCCGCTCCCCACCACGAACGACAGTGGCTCCCTGCCCCGAGATGAGTCGAACTCGGTGCCATCGTCGAGCGTTCCCGTGTAGTGCACGCGCACGCTGTCCCCGTCCTGGGCCACTCGGCTCGCGGCGCCGGTGCTCGGGGACGTCGTGGGAGCGGCCGCCGTTACGGGCGGCACCGTGGTCGGGGACGCGGTGGTCGGCGCCGCGGTGGTCGGCGCCTCGGGTGCCGTCGTCGCCGCCGGCTGTGCGGAGTCGCCGCACGCCGAAGCAACGAGGGCGAGAGCGGCGGCCAACAACATGGGGCGGATCACGGGGCTCCCCGCGGTCGGTTGGCGCGACTCTACGGCGCCGAAGCGGCTAACCGGCGCACCTGGCTACCGTCGCCCCCGGGAGGGTGCGTCGTGCAAGAAGGCAACGATCTGCAAGCGACCTATCGCCGGGCGGTCCGCGTGCTGCTCATCGACGAGCGCGGCCGGGTGCTGCTCTTCTGCTACCCGGAGGCCGGTGAAGGCCCCTGTTATTGGGTACCTCCCGGGGGCGGGCTGCTGCCGGGCGAGGACCACGAAGCCGCTGCCCAGCGCGAGCTCCGCGAGGAGACCGGGTTGACACCTGTTGCCGTGCACCCGCTCGGCTGGCGACGCCGGCTCACGTTCGCGTGGGGCGAAGAGGTGCGGGATCAAGACGAGCGGTGGTTCTACGCGCGCTGCACGGCAGCCGACGTGGACCCCGCCGCCCTCGACCGGGTGCGGTCGGAGGGTGCCACCGACGCCCGGTGGTGGTCGCTGTCCGAGATCGTCGTCGGCGCCGAGCGCTTCGTCCCTGCCCGGCTGGGCGAGCTGCTTCCCGGCCTCCTCGCGGGAGACGTGGACCCGGTCGCCGTGGACGTCGGCGAGTGAGTGGCGGCTTCGAGCCGGACGCCTGGGCGGTCGAGATCGGGCGCCGCCTCGGCGCTTTGGGCACGCCGGACAGGAGTGAAGCGCAGAAGCGATACCTGAAGAGCGACCTGGAGCACTTCGGGGTGCGGGTGCCGGACATCCGCCGGGTGACGAGGACGTCCTGCCGGGAAGCCGGCATCGGCTCCCGACAGGAAGTGACCGCCCTCGCCTCAGCCCTGTGGGCGGCGCCGATCCACGAGTGCCGGATGGCTGCGGTCGAGGTGCTCGTCCACTTCCACCCGCTGCTGGCGCCTGGCGACGCACCGCTGCTCGAGGAGCTGCTGCGCGAGGCGCGTACGTGGGCCTTCGTGGATCCGCTCGCGGCGGGCGTGGCCGGGCGCCTCTTCGATGCACACCCGGCCGAGATGGCTCCGATCCTCGACCGCTGGGCCACAGACGGCGACTTCTGGATCCGCAGGGCCGCGCTGCTCGCCCTCCTGCCCGGGCTCCGCGCCGGAGCCGGCGACTTCGAGCGGTTCGGGCGCTACGCGGATGCCATGCTCGACGAGAAGGAGTTCTTCGTTCGCAAGGCCATCGGGTGGGTGCTCAGGGAATCCGGTCGCACGACCCCCGACCGGGTGGCCGACTGGCTGGGACCGCGCACCCACCGCGCGTCCGGCGTCACGATGCGGGAGGCGGTCAAGCCCCTGCCGCCGGCGCGGGCGGCGGAGCTGATGGAGGCCTATCGGGAGGCTCGCCCGTCCAGATGAGGGCGTACGATTGAGCGTGACGGCGAAGGGATTCTGATGAAACGTTTGGTCAAGCTGGTAGTGCTCGTGGCGGTGGTGGTCGCGCTCGTCAAGCTCGCCGCGCTCAAGTGCGGCTTCCTGGCCGGAACCGAGGACGAGTTGCGCGGCCGGGTGCGGTCCAAGCTCGGCGACCACATGCCGGCCGAGAAGCTGGCCGAGGTCGAAGAGAAGGTCGTCGCGTTCGCGCGGCAGCGGGGCACGCTGGTCGAGAGTCCGACGCCGACCGGCAGCGGCTGATGCCGGGCTCGCCCCGGATCACGCGCATCTCCTGGGGCGAGGTGGTGGTCGGCGGCGCGCAGACGTTCAAGGACGTCAAGCTGTGGCCCGGGGGCTGCCGCGCCTGGGACTGGCGCGAGACCGGCACCCGGCACGCCCCGGGTGTCCAGCTCGCGGATGTGGCAGAGCTGCTCGACCACGGCGCCGGAATCGTCGTGCTCTCCCGGGGGATGAGCTCGGCGCTTCAGGTGCCCGACGGCGTGGTCACGGCGCTGACGGAGCGCGGTGTCGAGGTGCACGTCCTGCCCACGAACGAAGCCACCGCCCTCTACGACGACCTCGCGGCATCCGGCGCCGCGGTCGGAGCGCTCATCCACTCCACCTGCTGAAGGTCAGCCGGCGACCGGCTGCAGGCTGCGCTGATCGGCTGCCGGGGCTTCGTCGTCGGCCGCGATCAGGTGGCTCTCGCCCCCGGGATGGCCGATGTCGACCAGGCCGCGGATCGCGTAGTTGAGCATCAGGACGATCGAGATGACGAGCCCTCCGAGCACCGACGACGAAACCGCTATGGCGTAATAGACGAAGTCGTACCAGGTCCGCAGACTCTCGGACTCCTCGATGGGGATGCTGAGGAACATCAAGACCGCCACCGAGAGGATCAGCGCGATGGTCGTCATCGCGGAGATCTGGCGGATGCGGCTGTAGTGCGTGTCGTGGAACTTCCATTTGGAGTTCAAGGTGAGGCCGAGGAGCGTGAGCATCAGAGCCATGATGGTGACCGCGGCCATCAGGACCGAGGACGTGAGGAAGCGGATCGTCGGCAGCGTTGCCTCGAGCAGCTGGCGCCCCCGGAAGGCAGTGACCCGGCCCACCGTCGCGGTCCCGACGAAGACCGCTGCCGCCGCTACTGCGCCGCCTGCCAGGGCCCGGCCGGTGTCGACGAAGCGCTGACGGCGGTGGCTTCCCTCGTGGCTGTTGCCGGACACGTTGTCTCCGGGGCTGGACGTGTCCGGGAACTTGCCCGGCGGGGAGCGATCCGAAACCCGGTCAGTCCCGGTCGCGCGCCGCCGCCAGCGCTTCCGTGTAGCGGTCCATCTGAGCGACGTAGCGGTCGGAGTCGTCGGCGATCTCGGGGTGCCTCATCTTGAGCGCCACCGCCGCGAACCGCGCCCCGCGCCAGTACGGCCGCAGCGCCTCGAACGGCATCGCTCGCGGGCCGGGCTCGGCAGGCCCGGTGTCCGGAGGATCTTGCGACGTTGGCGGCAGGCCGAGTCGCGCCAAGCGCTCGACCACCTCGTCCTCGGGGGGCCGGTCGGCGAAGTCGCTGGAGACCACCCGGAACGCCTCCTCACCGTCGGGGCCGACGACGACCAGGGCCGGTCGCGCGATCTCTCGGGGATCCCTCGGGTCGGTCACCCCGTAGGGGTCGACGGCGGCGCTGCGGTCGGAGTCGCTGAGGAGCGGGAATGGCAGGTGCAGTTTCTCGATCATGGCCGCGTGCTGGGCGGGGGAGTCGATGCTCACGCCGAACACCCTCCCTCCTGCGGCGGTGATGTCGTCATGTCGGTGCGCCAGGCTGACCAGCTGGCCGTTGCAGTACGGTCACCAGTCGCCGCGCAGGAACACCAACACCGCAGCCGCGTCGAGATGGTCGGAGAGCGTCCACGGCCGGCCGGCGGCGTCGGTCACGGTGAAGTCGGGCGCTGGCATGGCGGGCTCCTCGGGCGGGGTCATCGGAGACTAACGGGTGCGGCCGGGGAGCTGCCAGGATGGCGGCGATGCATGGCGCAGACTTCGTGGTGGTCGGCGGCGGGATCGCTGGGGCGTCCGCCGCCTACGAGCTGGCGGCCCACGGGCGCGTCGTGCTGCTGGAGCGCGAGGCGGCGTGCGGTCACCACACCACGGGCCGGTCGGCCGCCGTGTTCACCGAGGCCTACGAGCATGGACCGGTCCGGGCGCTGGCGATGGCGAGCCGGGAGTTCCTGGAGCTGCCACCCGGTGACTTCACCGCCGAGATGCTGCTGACGCCGCGCGGGTTCATGGTGATCGGCACCGAGGACCAGCGGCATCTCGTCGAAGAGGCGTACCGGTCGGCGCAGGAGGCGGTGGCTGCGGTGCGAATGCTGACGGCGGAGGAGGCGATCGCGGTCTGTCCCGTGCTGCGGCCCGGTTACGCGGCCCTGGCCGCCCTGGAGCCGGAGGCGCGGACCATCGACGTGCACGCCCTCCACCAGGGGTTCCTCGGCGGGTTGCGCCGTCGCGGCGGCGAGGTACGGACCCGCGCTGCGGTCACGGCGCTGCGGCCGCATGGCGGCGGCTGGGAGGTGACGACAGAGGCGGGCCGCGCCCTGCGGGCGCCGGTCGTGGTGAACGCGGCCGGGGCCTGGGCAGACCGGGTCGGAGAGATGGCCGGAGCGCCGCCGATCGGCCTCCAGCCCATGCGCAGGACGGCATTCACGTTCGCCGCCCCGGACGGACTCGACCTGGGGCCCGTGCCGATGGTGGTCGACGCCGAAGAGCAGTTCTACTTCAAGCCGGAGGGGCCACAGTTCCTGGCGTCGCTGGCCGAGGAGACGCCGATGGAGCCCCACGACGTTCGGCACGAAGAGGCCGACGTGGCGCTCGCCATCGAACGGATCGAGTCGGCCACCACGCTGCACATCCGCAGCGTGCGGTCGGCGTGGGCGGGGCTGCGGTCCTTCGTCCCCGACCGCCACCCGGTGATAGGCCCCGAGCCCGATCTCCCTGGCTTTCACTGGCTGGCCGGGCAGGGAGGATTCGGCATCATGACCTCCCCGGCCGCGGCCCGGGCATTGGCGGGGCTGGTCGTCGACGGTCGCCTTCCCGCAGACGTCCGCCGGGCGGGCGTGACGGAGGCTCAGATCACCCCCGGCCGCTTGCGCTGAGAGACCTCCGCGGGCGCCGGCCGCTTCGGGTTTCAGTCGGCGACCGCGCGCTCCGCAGCGAACGCCCGCGCCTGCAGGCGGCGCATCCCGGCGAGCCAGCGGTCGTAGTCGGACGCCTTGCGCCCGAAGTACTCGGCCACCTCGGGGTGGGGGAGGATCAGGAAACGCTCGGCAGCGATGCCGTCCACGACCGCAGCGGCGACGTCGGCCGGTTCCAGCGCCAGGTCGCCGACGAGTCCTGCTCCGCCGGGGACCTCCATGAAGTCGGTGAGCATCTGCGTGTTGACGAACTGCGGGCACAGGCAGGACACCCGCAGTCCCTGGTCGCCGTGGGTGATCGCCAGCCACTCGGCGAGGGCGACCACCGCGTGTTTGGTGACGGAGTAGGGCGCCGCCCCGATGTTGGTGAGGAGCCCGGCCGCCGACGCCGTGTGGAGGAAGTAGCCATGGCCGCGTTCGAGGATGCCGGGAAGGGCCGCCCTGGCGCCCCACACGTGAGCCATGACGTTGACCTCCCACGATCGCTGCCAGGCGTCGTCGGGCGCCTCGACCCCGCCGCCCTGAGGGACGCCGGCGTTGAAGCAGTAGAGGTCGACCGGGCCGAACGCATCCGCGGCCGTGGCCACCAGCACGTCCCCGTGGCCGGGGTCGGAGACGTCCACCTGCACCGGGTGCCCGCCGATCTCCGCGGCTACGGCCGCGGCCGCCTCGCCGTCGAGGTCGGCGACGACAACGCCGCGCGCTCCCTGGGCCGCGAAGGCCCGACACATGGCGGCGCCGATCCCGTTGCCGCCTCCGGTGACGACTGCCACCCGACCTGCGAGGTCCACGGACCATCTCCTCTCACAAGAGCCCGGGACGCCGTGCAGCGTCCCGGGCATCGTGCTACTCCGCCGTCTCCGCTCAGCCGTCGGAGTCACCTTTGATGACGGCCTTGACGCCCTGGACGCCGCTCGCTGCGACGTCGCGCACGGCGCCGACGGCCGACTCGCCGATGTCGGCTGCTGCCTCGAATGCGCCGGTGGCGGCGGCCGAAGCGGCCTCCTCCACACTGACGCCGACGTCCTTGGCGCCGCTGATGGCGCCCACCAGCGCGCCGCGGGTGACCTCCGTCACGTCCGCGCCGACCTCACCGGCGCCCTGGATCAGCCCGCGGGCCGTGCTCTTGATCGCGTCGAGCACGTCGCCGCCGATCTGCTTGGCGCCGCTGACGGCGCCCGACACGGTGCTGGTGGCGGCGCCGGCGACGTCGCCGCCGAGTTCCTTGGCCGACTTGACCACCGTCGATGCCACGGCGAATGCCCCGTCCGCCAGGCTGACGCCTACGTCCTTGGTGGTGGACACGACGCCTTCCGCCAGTCCGGCCGCCGTCTTGGCGAGATCCCCGCCGACGGCGCCCGAGCCCTTGAGGGCGGCCCGCACGGTGTCAGAGATCACGCCGACGGTGACCGTGGCCACCTCGCCGACGCCGGTCAACACCCCGACGACCACGCCTTTGGCGGTGCGCACCAGGCCCGTGCCGGCGCTGGACACGGCCTCGAAGGCGCCGCCGGCCACGTCGGCCGCGACACTGGCAGCCGTGCCGGCTACCTCTCCGGCGCCGCGCAGCGCGCCGACGGTGGCATCTTTGACGACGCTCACCGTGCCTTCGACGATCGAGCCCGTTCCTTTCAGTAGCCCGAGGACGCCGTTCTTGACCCGGCCGCCCAAACTCTCGTCACTCACTGCTCCACCTCCCATTGGTCCGGGGCCTTGGCTGCGAGCGTAATGGATCGAACCTGAGATTTCTGGCTTCCCTCCACTCGGGATTCTTGCCCCGTCCGAGGCCAGGTGGCAGCCTGGCGGCGTCGTGGACGTCCCCGTCGTCGCCACGCTGCCGGCCGAGCTCGCCGATCTGCCCGATCCGGCCGACCGCGACGCGCTCGTGGCGCACCTCGCCGGGTTGGACGTGCCGAGAGCGCGCGATGGGCGAACCACATTCGTCTACGTGGGAGCGGCGGAGCGAGTCGCCCTCAAGCACTGGATGGACGAATTCCCGCCGCTGCCGAACTTCACCCGCGTCGATGGCACCGACCTCTGGTATCTCACGGTGGCGCTGCCGGAGGGGTCGCGGATCGAGTACAAGATCGACGCGGTCCGCGACGGGCGCCATCACCTCATCCTGGATCCGCTGAACCCCGAGCGAGCCCGGGATCCTTTCGGCACCAACTCGGTCGTCGCCGGCCCGGGCTACCGGCGGCCCGACTGGTCGCGGCCCCAGCCGGGAGTGCCTGCGGGCCGGCTCGTCGAGGTGCCCGTCGCCAGCGCCGCGTTCTCCCAGACCCGCATCGTCACGGTGTACGTGCCGGTGGGCTACCCGGATCGACGCGGCCATCCACTGCTGGTCGCTCACGACGGCACCGAGTACGTCTCGTTCGCGGCGCTCCGGGTGGTGCTCGACAATCTGATCCACGCCGGCGAGATCCAGCCGCTCGTGGTGGCGCTCTCCGACCCCGGCCACCGGTCGCGCGAGTACACCGGCGATCCGCGCCATGCCGACCATCTCGCCGAGGAGTTGCTGCCGGCGGTGGCGGCGCGGTTCGAGATTGCCTCGGGACCCGATCGCCGGGCCCTGCTCGGCGCCAGCCTCGGCGCCGTGGCCTCGCTGCACGCCGCGTGGCGCCATCCCCAGACCTGGGATCGCCTGCTGCTCCAGTCCGGCTCATTCGTGACCGCCCTCGGCGGGCGCTACCGGCGGGGCCGGGTGTTCGCTCCGGTGGCGGCGTTCATGGGCCGCTATCTCGCCGAGCCGGGGCCGCCGCCGGAGCGTGTCTACATGAGCTGCGGCCGCTACGACGGGCTGGCGGCCGACAATCGGCAGACGGCGGCATACCTGACCCACCTCGGCGCCGACGTGACCTACGAAGAGGTGCTCGACGGTCACAACTGGGAGAACTGGCGAGACCGGCTGCGCGCCGGCTTGACGGCGCTGTTCCCCGGTGCTCCCCGCGAGGACGCTGGGTAGGCTCCCGGCACCCGAAGACGGAGGAACATGGCCGACATCACGCGCCGCATAGGCCTGTCGCTCGGCGCCGACTTGTGCTGGCCGATCTTCTACGAGGACATCATCGATCGCCTCGACCCGGCATTCGACATCGACGGCGACGTGATCCGCTTCGACGTCGAGCGCATCACGATCGAGCCGTTCTCGCTGCGCCAGCCGGTGCGGTACGACGTCGTGCTCGACCGCCTCACCCATTGGTATCACACCAGCCGCGAGTGGATCAAGAAGGCCGTCGTGATGGATGGCCTATATGTCCTCAACAACCCGTTCTCGCTCCAGTCCATGGAGAAGCACACGTCCTATGTCGCGATGATGCGGCTCGGCCTGCCGGTACCCGACACCTGGCTGCTGCCGCCCAAGGAGTACGCACCGGCGCCGGACCTCGAGATGACGCTGGAGCGATACGCCCGGATGTTCGACCTCGGCGCGGTGGGCACCGCCGTCGGATTCCCGGCGTTCATGAAGCCATACGACGGCGGCGCCTGGGTGGGGGTGTCGCGTGTCGAGAACGAGCACGAACTCCAGTCCGCATACGACTCGAGCGGCACCAGGGTCATGCACCTGCAGCGGGCGATCGAGCCGTACGATCTCTTCGTGCGGGCGCTGGCCGTGGGGCCCCAGGTCAACGTCATCCACTACGACCCGGCCGCCGCCCTGCACGACCGCTACAAGGTCGACTTCGGCTTCGTGTCCGGCGACGAGTGGTCGCTCCTGGAGGACATGGTGCTCACCATCAACACCTTCTTCGGCTGGGACTTCAACTCGTGCGAGTCGATGCGGCGCAACGGGGAGTTCATCCCGATCGACTTCGCGAACGCCTGCCCGGACTCCCAGGTGACCTCGCTCCACTACCACGTGCCGTGGCTGGTCAAGGCGAAGGTCCGCTGGTCGCTGTTCTGCGCCGCCACCAGACGCAAGATGCCGATCAACCTCGACTGGGCTCCCTACTACGAGGTGGCAGATCGCGGCCTGCCCTACCGCGAGGCGCTCGCGGAGTACGGGCGCATCGCCAGGGATCGCCTGGAAGCCGACCGGTTCCTCGAGTTCTGCGACCGCCATCTGGCCGACCTGGACGAGGTCGCGTGGGAGTACTTCGCCACCGATCGCGCCCTGGAGGCGGTGCGGCGGAAGGTGGCCGTGTTGTTCCCGCCCCACGAGGTCGACCAGTTCACCGAGCACTTCTGGGGACTCATCCAGTTCTGGCGCAAGACCGAAGCCGATCGCCTCGGAATGCTCGACGCGGGATGAAGCAGGAGGCCTGGTGGTCGGACCGGGTCCGGCAACACGTGCGGCTGGTCCGCTGGGGCGAGGTGGGCACCCCCGTTCTCATGTTCCCGACCGCCGGCGGCGACGCCGAGGAATGCGACCGGATGGGGCTGGTCGGTGCCCTCGGCGCCTTGCTCGGGGCCGGCCGGATCAAGGTGTACTCCGTCGACAGCATTGCCGGGAGGTCGTGGCTGCGCGGCGACGACCCGCGCCATTCCGCATGGCTCCAGAACGCCTTCGATGCGCTCGTGTACCACGAAGTGATTCCGGCGATCCGGGCCGACTGTGGCTCTCCGGGAATCGAGGTGATCACGACGGGGGCGTCGATCGGCGCCTTCAATGCGGTCGCCACGCTGTGCCGGCATCCCGACGCGGTACGGCTGGCGATCGGCATGAGCGGCACCTACGATCTGTCGCCCCGCCTCGGCGGCTACTGGTCGGAGGACTTCTACTACTCGTCGCCGCTGCACTATCTCTCCGGCCTGGGTGACGACCATCCCCAGCTCCGGGCGCTGCGGGCCCGCTTCGCGGTGCTGGCGACCGGCAGCGGCCGCTGGGAAGACCCCGGCGAGACATGGCGGATCGCGCACGCCCTCGGTTCCCGGGGGGTCCCGAACCGGGTCGATCTGTGGTCGGGGAGCCACGACCACGACTGGCCCACCTGGCGGGAGATGCTTCCCCTCTACCTCGACGACCTGGCGTAGCCTCGGGGCTCCCGCCCGGTCTGCCCGACCGCACGACGGTTCGGCCTTGGGCAAACCTTCAAGAAGCCAGGGCAGCTGCCCGATACACGGAAGTGGCCCGGCCGGCGCGCACTTCTCTGGGATGGGGGCGTTCCCGGGCTTGGCGAACCGTGGAGCCCGATGGAAGCGACGCAGACGAGCCCGGCCATGCTTGAGGCGGCGCGCCTTCTCTCTGCGCTCGGCGCGGCGTGGACGACTTTCAGGCTCTACCCGAATCCGTCCGAGCAGCCCGCGTTCCAGCTCGCCGTCGAGACCCTGTCGAGCTTCGAGGGCAGCGCACTCGGGTTCGAGGTCGGCGCCGGCTGGTTCGCATGGGACGGGGAACCCATCGAAGCCAAGCGCGATGGTGTGGATCGCCTCGCGACCCGGCTCTACATCCACGATGTCGAAGAGCTCCGCATCGCTCGTCCGCCGACCGCGGCCGACCTCGCCACGCTGTTCGGGATCGTCAATGAGGACGAGAACGAGCTGGCGCAGAACGGCGGCATCGACGTTGCGCTTGCCAACGCGGGCATCACGTCGCTGGCGGTGGTGAGGAGGGGCCTGCTCGGCAAGCAAGGCGATACCGACGTGAACGGCGACGGCACAGGCAGCGGCGACGACCTCGGCATCGAGGACTCGCAGCTCAGCGAGGCAGCAGAGATCGTGGTGAGGGGCGCGGCGCCGGACGAGGTGGCAGCGCGCCTCCTCGAAGAGGCCGGCGGCGTGCCGGAGGTGGCAGCGCAGCGATTCGTCGATGCGTTCGAAGAGATCCACGGCAACGAACGCGGCACTCCGGCCGAGCTGGGGTTGACCGATGCGCTCGCTCCCTACTGGAGCGACGGAGTGCCGGCGCCGCCGATCGTGACGCTGGCCGGCGCGTTCGGCCACCTCCCCGAGCAATCACAGGGCCCCATCCTCAAGAGCTTCCTGGCTCGTTCCGACGATGTGGCGCACCGCCTGTTCCTCGACCAGCTGTCAGGAGAGCAGATCGCGCGCCTGGCGCCGGCGCTCGACGGCGCCGAGCTGGAGGCGCTGACGAGGTACGTGAGGGACTGCCTCGACCGCGAGGACGGCGACCTCGACGAGCTGTTGCCGAGGCTCCTCTCCGGGAGCGTGGTTCGCGAGGAACGTGGGTCCGCCGCCGGCAGGATCGGGGAGCTGGTTCGCAACCCCGAAGGAGTGCTCGCAGTATCGGGGGAGACGTTCGACGCGCTGCACGACTCGCTCACCGAATCCGAGTACGAGGGCATCGGCCACCAGGTCCTGCGCGGTCTCATGGCGTGCGAGCGACGCGACCATCGCTTCCGGCGCCTCATCCGGATCTGGACCGGCCGGGTCGGCGCCCACGTTCGCGCCGGCAACTTTGCGGCGGCCGCGGCGCTGCTGGGCGCGGTGCGGGACGATCCCCCGTACCCGCCGGACCGGCGCGGGCAGGTCGACGCAGCTCTTGGGAAGCTGCTCACGCCGGAGCTGCTGACGGACCTCGTGGTGCAGTACGGCGAGCAGGGGGACGACTCCGAGGGTCTGGCGTTGCTCGCCAGGCTGGGCCCGGCCGCGGCCGCCAAGCTGGTCGATGCGCTGGCCGCCGAGGAGAGCCCCGCCCTGCGGAGGACTCTCATCGACATGGTCGGCGTCGTCGGCCGTAGCCACCCCCGCGCGCTGGCCGCCGGCCTCAGCGACGACCGCTGGTTCGTGGTCCGTAACCTGGCCACGGCCCTCGGCAAGACGGGCCGGTCCGAAGCCGCCGACGCGCTCCGCAAGGTGCGCAGCCACCCGGATCACCGCGTCCGGGGCGAGGTGCTCCGTTCGCTGATCAGGCTGCTCAGGGAAGACGCGGCCGGGGAAATCGTCGCCGCGCTGGGCGACGACAACGACCGGGTGCGGGAGACCGCGATGGGCTACTTGCGAACCGGGGAGTTCGGTGGCGTCGACGCCGCTCTCGCCGACGCGCTGGAGCGCGACGCCGTCCACGCAGACGTGCTCGGGCCCGTCATCGACCTCCTCGCCCGGCTCCGCTCACCGGCTGCCGTCCAGGCCCTCGAGGCGATCGCCGGCAGGCGGGTGGGCATCAGCTCGGGCGCCAGAGCGGTTCGCCAGCAGGCCCGGGACGCACTCCGAAAGGCGAAGGGATGAGCGAGAAGGCGGTAGGCAACTTCCTGAAGGCGATCCGGAGAACGACGCGCCAGGTGAGCCTCTACCCCGAGGGCCATCCGCTCACGACAGAGGCGGTCACCGGGGCCCAACTCACCGCCGCGGACCTCACCCGTGCCGAGGGCGAGGCGATCATCGTGATCTCCCAGGATTCCTTCTACCTGGACCGGGTCCTGCTGCCCCACGTCTCGCTGGAGCACAACGGCCTGTTGCGCGAGCTCCAGGAGCGGGGAGTCGATTCGATCACGTTGCTCGCTCCGGTCGCGCCCGGCGACCTGTTCGACCTCGCGGCGTTCGTCGCCGGAACCGCCGACGACCTTCCCGCCGAGGGGACCATCCGCCTCAACGAGCAGCGCTTCCACGAACCGGAGTTCGACGACTCCCCGTTCGCCGACCTGCGCCGTTCCTACGCCGGGGGGCTCGACTCGCTGCGGGTGGTGTCCCGGTCGATGGCGAGCGAGGGCGCGTTCGAGCTGAGCCCGGTCATAGGCGCCGTGGAGGGGCTGCTCGACAACACCGTCACCAACTCGGCGGCATCTCTGCTGCTCTCGACCGTCAAGAACCACGACGAGTACACGTTCTACCACTCCATCAACACGTGCATCCTGTCGCTGGCGATGGGCCGCCTCATGGAGCTGGAGCGGGACAGGCTGCTCCTGATCGGGGTGGGCGCGGTGCTCCACGACATCGGCAAGGCGGCGGTGCCTCCGGCGGTCCTCAACCACCCGGGGCGGCTCGACCGCGACCAATGGGCCGAGATGAAGATCCACCCGCAGGAGGGCGCTCAGGCGATCCTGTCCGCCGGCGGCCCGGGCCACGAGATCGCGGCAATGGTGGCTCTCGAGCACCACGCTCGCCACGACGGGGACGGCTATCCCGCCGTCGACGCCGGCCGGCGGCCGCACGTGTTCAGCTCGATGGTGACCGTCACCGACGTGTACGACGCCATCACCACTCACCGCCCCTACCGGAGGGCCTACACCCCGAACCACGCGTTGCACCTGCTGCTCGACAAGGCCGGCTCGGCGTACCACCCGGACATGGTGCGGGCGTTCATCCGCATGCTGGGCGTCTACCCGCCGGGCTCCTTGCTCAGGCTCGCCGACGGGGCGCTGGCGGTCGCCACCCGTCACGCCGGCATCAGTGCAGAGCGCGTGAGCGCCGTGCTCGTCCAGGACCCGAGCGGCGCCCGGGTGACTCCGGCGCCCCTCGCGGTCGCCGCCGAGGACGTCTTGGCGCAGGAACCCGTACACCTGTCCGGGATCGACCCGGCCTCACTGCTCGAAGACGCCGGCGTGTTCGGCCAGCTCGCCGACGAGCTGCCCGCCGAGGTCCAGGTCGCCTGACGGAGCCTCTGCCTAAGCCCCTACCGGAGCGGCGTACGTGTGCCCGTGGGCGAGGTCGGCCCGCTCCTCGCCGAGATACACCGTCACGCGGCACCCGGCATCTCCGACAGCGATCCGCTCCTCGAGCACGACGGTGGCGCCGCCGTAGTTGCGGGCGGCCATGCCCCCGAAGACGCTGGACGTCATCCGGCACAGCGACGGTGACCGCTGGACGGCGTCTCCGAAGGGGCAGGCGGTGTTGCCGAGCACGATTTTCTCCTCCGACACCTCGATGACGAAAAAACCGCCGTCGATGGCGTGCTTCAAGCGCACGTAGGCGTCGCCGAGCTGGGCGGGCGTCAAGCGGCCGACGATGCTCTTGGCGCGGCGGTACTCGGCCTCCATCTGACCGCCGACGTCGGTTCCCACCTGGGCGACGGCGGCATCTGCGGCCCCGGGCCCGTGACCGGCTTCCACGGCCTGGGCCAGCTGCACGACGAGGGCCCTGAGAAACGCCTCCCTGCCGAAGCCGTCGCTGCCTGCCTCCATTTCGGAAGGCAGCGCTCCGATCGTCGCCCGGGGCGGGTCGTGGCTCTCCTGGATCTCACGGCTCACCGGAAGAGTGGCGGTCACCACGTTGCCGCCGCTGCGGCGATGGGCAACGTCGAGGTCGGCGGCGACGTGGGATGCGATGAAGAGTCCGCGCCCCGCCTCGGCCTCCGGGTCGTCGGGAAGCGACGTATCGAGCGTGAAGTGCGGTCCGAGGTCGTACACGGACACCCGCGGGCGCTCCTGCGACCATTCGACCGAAACCCAGGCAGGGCCGTCGGAGTGGAGGATCGCGTTGGTGACGAGCTCGGAGAACGCCAACTCGGCGCCGTCGAGGTCGCTGCCCCGGGCTGCGTGACGGCGCAGATACGCGGCCGCTGCACGCCGCAGCGCCGAAACCGCCTCGGCGTCGGCGGCGGGGATGTACCAGTCCAACGCGCGATCCTGGGTCGGGCTCAACATCGTAACCGCTCGCCCCGGATGGCCGTGCACCTGAGCGAAGGTGGGCACGGGCAGGGGGCATCGCCACCTCCGGGTAGGCTCGGCCGACGCACCGAGCCGGGAGGAAGCCATGCCCAAGATCGTGCCCGCCGCCGAACTCATCGACCACGTCGGTGAGGACCTGGGCGCCTCCGACTGGGTGAAGATCGACCAGGCCCGCATCGATGCCTTCGCCGACGCCACGCTCGATCACCAGTTCATCCACGTGAACCCGGAGATGGCGGCGCACACCCCCTTCGGCACCACCATCGCCCACGGCTTCCTCACGCTGTCCCTGCTCCCTCACTTCATGGCGGATCTGAGCATCCTGCCCGAGGGCACGGTGATGGCGCTCAACTACGGCACGGACCGGGTCCGGTTCCTGGCGCCGGTCAAGGTTGGCAGCGAGGTGCGCGCCACGGCCAGACTGGCTGGCGCCACCGAGAAGAGCTCCGGCCAGTGGCTGGTCAAGACCGACGTCACCGTCGAGATCAAAGGCGAGGACAAGCCGGCGCTGGTGGCGGAGACCCTCTCGATGTTCGTCGTGGCCTGACCTCTCAGAGCCGGGACACCGCCGCGGCGACGTGGTCTTCGAACCGGCGCTGCACGCCGGAGTCGGTGAGACCGGTGGCGCCCAGTTCCAGGTACGGCCGGTACACCTCAGGGCCGGGAAGGACCTCGACGGCGGTGATCAGGTCCCAGTAGGGGTCGTACTCGGCGATGCCCGACTCCGACAGGTAGGCGGCGAGGAAGCGGTCCGGTGCCTCGCCGCCGAACAGGTGGGCGAGGTTCCGCCGCATACCCCCCACGTCGACGCCGGCCGGTCCTCGGCACGAGTTGACCCAATCGACGATGCCGGAGACCCGGCCGTCGGTCCAGAGGACGTTCGCCGGGTGGAAGTCGCGATGGATGAGGTGGGTCGGGCTGGCCGGCGCCGGCCCGCGCACCACTTCGCCGACCCGCTCCCACATGGCGTGCCGCTCGGTCCACGGTGGGGGAGTCCACTGCGACAGGTCGTACCAGGGACGGTAGGCCCACGGGTGGCCGGGCGCCTCGATCGCATGGATCTCCGGCAGGCGCTCGGCCAGCTGCCGGTACCAGCCGGTGCCGGGCCGGAGCACGACCTCCCCTGGGACGTGGCTCGTCAGCACCGCCGGGTAGCCGCAGGCGTCGCCGGTGGCATCGTGGCCGAGTAGGCGCGGCGCAGGCACCCCGGAGCCCATCAGCAGCTCGAGGTTGGCTGCCGTGCGGGCCGCCAATTCCGGCTCGCGCCGGTTCCATGCCTCGTTGGTGAAGCGGCGAAGCACCACTCGCCGCCTGGTGCTTCCCGCAACAACGTCGAGCACGTGCAGCGGCGTCGAGATGCCGCCGGCCAGCGGCACCACCGCGGTGACGAACCATCCGGCGCCGAGGGTCCGTTCCACCCACCGCCGGGCCTGCGCCCCGAGCCCGTCGTCGGGGCCCGAGCCTCACGCGTTC
>CAYGCW010000018.1:0-308 GCA_964348465.1 uncultured Acidimicrobiia bacterium
GCGCAATCCTCGCCGAGAACGGGGGCGGTGCCGGGTGTGCATCGAGCGGCCGCGCCGCCGGGTCCTGCGACCCTGTAGACGTGCGGCACGGTCCGGCCGAGTGTGTTATGTTGCACCAGGCTTACAGCAGTGTAGTTTTCCGGCCGGGAGGATCGGCGACGGTGGCGTCTCAGAGCTTCGTGCATCTCCACGTGCACAGCGAGTTCTCGATGCTCGACGGCGCCGCCAGGGTCAAGGAAGTCGTCCAGGCTGCCGCCGACGACGGCCAGCCGGCGGTGGCGATCACCGACCACGGCGTCATGTACGGC
>CAYGCW010000018.1:325-734 GCA_964348465.1 uncultured Acidimicrobiia bacterium
TACCGAGCCGCCCGCCGGGCCGGCGTGAAGCCGATCCTCGGCATCGAGGCCTACCTCACTCCCGGCTCACGCTTCGACCGGCCGCCGCGGCGCGACGACGTCCGCTATCACATGACGCTGCTCGCCGAGAACGACACCGGCTACCGCAACCTCATCCAGCTCGCATCGAAGGCGTTTCTCGACGGCTTCTACTACAAGCCGCGGGTCGACGACGAGCTGCTGGCCGCCCACGCCGAAGGGATCATCGCCACCTCCGGCTGCCTCGGCGGCCCGGTCGCCCAGCTTCTCGCTCCCGACGCGTCGCGCGAGGAAGGCAACCTCGGCGGGGAGCGGGACTTCGAGGGGGCGCTGGCGGCGGCCGGCCGTTACCAGGACATCTTCGGCAGGGACAGCTTCTTCATCGAGCTCC
>CAYGCW010000018.1:744-2566 GCA_964348465.1 uncultured Acidimicrobiia bacterium
TCGATGCCGCCAGGAAGAAATCGGAGCGGCTGCGAGAATTGTTCGGAGAAGGCAACTTTTACCTCGAGGTCCAGGATCATGGCATCGAGGCCCAGCGGCGGGTGCTGCCGGACCTGCGCGACATCGCCGTGCGCCTGGGAGCGCCGCTGCTGGCGACGAACGACTCCCACTACACCTATCCGCACGAGGCCGACGCCCACGATGTGCTGTTGTGCATCCAGACGGGCGCCAACCGGGACGACGAGAACCGGTTCCGGTTCGAGGGCAAGGACTTCTACCTCAAACCCGCGGCCGAGATGCGCGCGCTCTTCCCGGCCGCCTGTGACAACACGCTGCTGGTGGCCGAGCGCTCCCACGTGGAGCTCGAGTTCGGACGTCACCTCCTCCCACACTTCCCCGTCCCGGACGGCTACACGGAAGCGAGCTATCTGGAAGAAGTCGTGCTCGCCGGTGCCAGGGAGCGGTACGGCGACCCGCTGCCCCCCGCCGTGGTCGAGCGCGTCGAACACGAGCTGAAGATCATCTCGGGCATGGGGTTCCCCGCCTACTTCCTCATCGTCTGGGACCTCATCCGCCACGCCCGCAGCCAGGGGATCCGCACCGGGCCGGGCCGGGGCAGCTCGGCCGGGTCGATCGTCGCGTACTGCCTGGGCATCACCGGGCTCGACCCGCTGGAGCACGGGCTGATCTTCGAGCGGTTCCTCAACCCCGGGCGGCGCCAGATGCCCGACATCGACATGGACTTCGACGAGCGCTACCGCGCCGAGATGATCCGCTACTGCGCCGAACGCTACGGCTCCGACCACGTCGCCCAGATCATCACCTTCTCGACCATCAAGGGCCGCCAGGCCCTGCGCGACGCGGCCCGCGTCCTCGGCTTCCCGTACGGCCTCGGGGACCGCGTCGCCAAGGCGATGCCACCGGCGATCCTCGGCAAGGAGGCCAGTCTCGCCCAGTGTCTCGAGGAGCCCGACGAGCACGCCGACGCCGTCGTGCGCGATTGGCATGCCAACGCCGCCGGGCTGCGGGACATGTACGACGCCGACCCCGACGTGAAGCTCGTGGTCGACACCGCCCGCGGCCTGGAAGGGCTGCGGCGCCAGGACTCCATTCACGCCGCCGCCGTCGTGATCTCCCCGCAGCCCCTCATCGAGATCGTGCCGGTGCAGCGCAAGGGCGAGGACACCGAAGTCGTTACCCAGTTCGAGATGCACGCCATCGAGGCCCTCGGGCTCCTCAAGATGGACTTCCTGGGCCTGCGCAACCTGTCGACGATCGAGCGGGCGCTGGAGCTGATCGAGGACAACACCTCCGAGCGGGTGGACATCGACGGCGTGCCCCTGGACGACGCTGCCGTGTACGAGATGCTGGGCAGGGCAGAGACGATGGGCATCTTTCAGCTGGAGGCGTCGGGCATGCGGGCCCTGGTGCGCAACCTGCAGCCGGACCGGTTCGACGACCTGGTGGCGCTGGTGGCGCTCTACCGTCCCGGGCCGCTGGGCGCCGGCACCCACATCGAGTACGCCGACCGCAAGAACGGCCGCAAGCCGGTCCAGTACCCGCACCCGGACCTCGAGCCGGTGTTGAAGAACAGCTACGGCGTGCTCGTCTACCAGGAGCAGGTCATGGAGACGGCCCGCGTGATGGCGGGCTACTCGATGGCCGAGGCCGAGAACCTGCGCAAGGCGATGGGCAAGAAGATCGCGTCGGTCATGGATGCGGAAGAGGAGAAGTTCGTCGCCGGCTGCGTTGCCTCCGGCCACGACGCCAAGCTCGGCAGGGAGCTGTTCGAGCTGATCGCTCCGTTCGCCGGCTACGGGTT
>CAYGCW010000018.1:2576-17473 GCA_964348465.1 uncultured Acidimicrobiia bacterium
GCTCGTGGCGTACCAGACGGCGTGGCTCAAGGCCCACTACCCGGCCGAGTACATGGCGGCGCTGCTGACCTCGGTCAAGCGGGACAAGGACCGCACCGCTCTCTACCTGTCGGAGTGCCGGGCGCAGGGCATCCGCGTGCAGGTTCCCGACGTCAACCGCTCGGACCGCGACTACGCCGCGCCCGACGGGGTGATCACGTTCGGGCTGTCCGCGGTGCGCAACGTCGGAGAGGGCGTTGCCGACCTGATCATCCAGGAGCGCCGCAAGAACGGCGAGTTCCTCGGATTTCAGGACTTCATCGACAGGGTCGACACCACCGTCTTGAACAAGCGCACGGTCGAGTCGCTGGTCAAGGCCGGGGCGTTCGATTCGATCGGCCACACCCGGAAGGGGCTGATGCTCGTGTTCGAGCAGATGGTGGACGCCACGCTGGCCCGCCGCCGTGCCGAGGACATGGGCCAGTACAGCCTCTTCGGGGCCGACGAAGCCGCCGTGCAGCACGGAGCGATGGCCGTGCCCGGAGTGTCGTGGGACAAGAAGATCCGTCTGGGGTTCGAGAAGGAGATGCTGGGCCTCTACGTCTCGGACCACCCGCTGCTCGGAGTCGAAGGAGCGCTGGGGGTCATGACGACGGCGACCGTCACGGGTCTCTGGGACCTGGAGGACGGTGCGGTCGTCACGATCGGCGGGATCGTCGCCGCCATCACGCGCCGCTACACCCGCGCCGGCGAGCCCATGCTGTACTTCCAGCTCGAGGACCTCCAGGCGTCGGTGGAGGTGGTGGCGTTTCCGCGCATGGTCGCCGAGGCGGGGCCGCTGGTGCAGGACGACGCGGTGCTGGTGGTCACCGGCCGGCTCGACCATCGCGGGGACGACATCAAGGTCATCGCCCAGCAAATCCGTGCCCCCGAGCTGGACCCCGATGCCGCCGTGAGGCTCAAGGTGCAGCCGGCGCAGCTGTCCCGGAGGCTCCTCGAGCGACTCCAGTCGGCGTTGAGCAATCACCCCGGTACGACCCCGGTGTTCCTGCACATGCTCGGCGACGCCGGCCGCACCGACAACGGCAAGGTGATCCGCCTCGGTGACCAGTACCGGGTCGAGCGGCGCTCGGCGTTGTTCGCAGAGCTCCGTGAGGTCCTCGGGCCCAGCTCGATCTGAGGCTCCGGGCGTCAGCCGGACACCACCCCGTGAAGCTCGGGGGCGTCGGCGAGCATGGAGGCCAGCGACGCAACGTCGGTGGGCGGCTCGGCCAGCAGCGGCAGTCGCACCGGGTGGACGCCGAAGCGGGCGGCGAAGTCGTCCTGGGCATCTCGTTGGCGCTGCGCCTCGGCGCCCCAGCGCTCCAGGGTGGCCGCCGCGGCGGCCGCCACGGCAGGCGCCAGCTCCTCCGGCGGCGGGATCGGGTCGGACCACTCGAGCGGCAGGGAGCGGTTGAACACCACCGCGGCCGGCGCGGCCGCCACCTCGGGCAGCTCGCGGAAGAACCGGGCGGCCTCCCGCAGCGGGGTGGGATCGGCCGTGGTGACCACCAACGTCGTGGCTCTCCTCAGCTCGCGCTCGATCCGCTTGGCGCGCCTGGTGAGGCCGTCGTAGATCGAGCGGAGGTCGAGGAGGAACTCGGCCACGTCCTCGAGCAGCGGGCCGCCGAGGACGTTGTCCGCGAGGCGGAGGACCGGCTTGGCCGTCAGGGAGTAGAGACGGCGCCGGCCCGGCAGCGGGCCCCCCGTTCCCCAGCGCAGCAGGCGCCCGCCGACGAGGCTGCGGATCTGGGCCGGGGCCAGGAAGAAGTCGATGCCGCCCGCCGCGGGCGGCGTGTCCACGACCACGACCTCCCAGCGGCCGGCCTGGAGGTGCCGGGTCATCTGGGCGCCGGCGGCGTACGACTGCCCGGCGGCGAAGCGGTCGGCGATCGCCCGGAAGAACGGGCTGGCGAGCAGCCGCCGGGCCACGTCGGGTTTGGCCGTGTCGAGCACGATTCGCTCCCATCCGGCGGCGGCATCCAGCATGGCCGCCGCCAGGCCCGGCTGGGCGGTGGTCGGTACCGGGTCGTTGCCGAGCTCCTCCACTCCCAGGGCGTCCGCCAGCCGCCGCGCCGGGTCGACGGTCATCACCAGCGTGTCACGGCCGGCGCGGGCTGCGGCGACGCCGAGCGCGGCCGACACCGTCGTCTTGCCGACGCCGCCGCCACCGGTGACGATCACCGTCCGGGTCACGCCGCGCTCCAGACGTCTGCGAGCCGGGCCGCCACCTCGCCCGGTGTCAGCATCCCGAACAGGTACGGCAGGCGCACGTCGCCGGGCAGCTCCGCCAGCCACTCTCGCTGGTCTGCGAACAGGCCGGCATGGAGCAGGGCGGCTTCCCGGTGCGGCCCGGGCGGCAGATCGCTTGCCGACACGTCCGGCGCCGGAAGCAGCCGGTTGACCGTCACGGCGCCGATCGCCGCCAACGGCTCGGCGGCCAGCTCGGCCAGCGCGTCCTGGGTCTCCCGCACCGGCAGCTCCTCGGGAACGGTCACGACCACGAGCGCCGCGAAGTCGGCGTCGGCCAGCAAGCCCGACATCCACTCGGCCTGCTCGCGGACCCGGCCCCCGGGGGCCAGCGCCGAGATCGTCTCGGGGGCCCGCAGGTAGGACATGAGCTGGCCGGTCGGCGGCGCGTCGGCGACCACCAGGTCCCATGGCCCGCGGGCGGCGTCGTACAGCAGCTTGCCGACGGTGATCACGTCCCGGATGCCCGGGACCGCTTCTGCGAGCAGGTCGAGGCCGCGCGCCACCGGACCCAGCGGCGCCGCCCGGGGCAGGCGCAGTTGGAGGTGGAGGTACTCGTCGAGCGCCGCTGCCCGCTCGATGGTCATGGCCTCGATGCCCCGGCGCACCTCGGCCGGTCGGTAGCCGAGCCGGGCCACTCCGAGGTGGGTGGCGAGCCCGTCCCCGTCGGTCATGCCCACCGCCAGTACCCGCTTGCCGGCCCGGGCACCCCTGATGGCGAGCGCCGCGCTGACCGCCGACTTGCCGACGCCGCCCTTGCCGCTCACCACCAGGGTGCGGCGGTCGAGGAGCTCCGAGGCGGGGGCGGCGGCCACGGCTCGATATCCTATGGCGGCGCAGCCGAGGCAGGGAGGCGGCAGTGGCCGATTTCGACGTGGACGCCATGAAGGATCGCTTTCGCATGCGCGCCGAAGCGGTCAAGGAGCGCGGCATCCCCCCGCTGGAGGGCAGCGCCCGACGGCGGTTCATCGAACAGGCCGAGCAGGACTACACCGACTTCGCCCTCCTCGCCGCTGCCGAGTGGGAGGTGGCGGACGGCGAGCTGGTGCTGCGGGTGCCTCTCGGCGGCGACGCGTAGACCGCTACTCGGGGTCGGCGATGCCGGCCGCGGCGCGCTTGGCTGCAGCCCGGCGCTCGCTCTCCAGCCGGGCCAGGTCGTAGTCCTGGTGGTCGACGTGGCTCATCGCCTGGGCGATCAGCCGGTGGCCGGCCTGCTCGGCGATCAGGCGATGCATCTGCTGGCAGATCCTCCGGTAGTCCGGGTGGCCGCCCTGGACCGTTCGCAGCTCGAGCATGTGGAACGCCTGGCGGGCGTTCATGTGCAGGTAGAAGCGGATCTTGTAGGCGAAGGGGATCACGTATTGGGCGGCGTCCGGCCCGAGCGTGCCGGCGGCGTCCGCGTGCAAGGCCGCGGCGCGTTCCATGGCCTCGTCCCACACCTTCTCGGCCCCGACGTCGGCGATCGACTCGGGCGTCACGTAGCCATGGGTGGGTGACAGGCGCTGCCAGTCGATGGTGAGCATGCGGTGGCGCTGGAGGTCGCGGAAGATGCCGAAGTCGCACAGCACGTCGAAGCGGTAGTAGGCCCGCTCCATACCTCGTCCCGGCTTGTGACGACGGTTGCGGCGATCTCCGACGTACGCCTCGATGAGGGCGGCCCGCTCCCCGTCGCTCATCGCCCGCACGGCCGCCAGCAGCTGGTCGTCGGGCAGCGCCGTGTGGGGGTACAGGGCGGCCGCGGCCACCTTGGTTTCGGCGTCGGGATCCCATTCGACGAGCGTCACCTCGGGGCGCGGCTCGGGGGCCGCGTCGAGGCGCACCGCCATCTCGTTCATCCGTCCGGCGACGTCGGCCATGTGGCGGCTCCACACACCGCCTCTCTCGGGCTCGTCCACCCGTCGCAGGAAGGCCGGGATCACCTTGCGCAGCTCCGTCAGCATCAGGTCGGCGTAGTGGCGGGCCTCGGCGAGGGGATGGGCGCGCATGCGCAGCAGCATCATCTCGTACGCCTGGCCGCTGGCGAAGATGCCCACGTTGGACTGCGTGGACGCCGGCAGGAGCCCGCGCAGGTCGTCGCAGGCCTTGGCTCGTATCGTGGAAGCCCACACCCACTTCTTGTCCTCGGGCGACCGCGGGTACATCGCTTCGTAGTAGGCCACGAGGCGGGGGATCAGCTCGGAGTAGGTGGCGAACAACCACTCCATCAGCTCCTCGTAGCGGGCGGCCAGCGGCGAACCGGCGAACTCCGGCGGGACCAGATAGCGGTAGCGCCCGCCGAGCCGAACGTCGTAGAAGATGTATCGCGTCGACTGCTCGAGGTAGGCGGCCAGGCGGCCCCACTCGAGGACCTTGGTGAGGATGTTCGACGCCTGCTCGCACGCCAGGTGGGCGCCGCCGAGCTGCGCCACGGAATCGTCGCCGTACTCGGTGAAGACGCGGCGGTAGAGCTCCTCGGCGCGCTCCATCTTGATGCGCTCGTCGTCGACGGCGAGGGCATCGGCGATGGCGGCGATGCCCGCCTCGGACTCTCCGTAGAACTCGTCGAGGAACAAGCGCCGGACCGACTTGGGGGAGCGGCTGTAGCGCGCGAACAGGGCCCCCTTGACGACCTCGGGGAGGTTGATGAGCGCGTAGACCGGACCGTCGGCGTTGGTGAAGAAGCGCTCGAGGACGGCTCGCTCGTCGGCGGTGTAGGGCTCGTCGAAGTATGCAGGGGCCGCGCCGGGGGAAGTTGGTGCGGCGGCAACACCCCGGTCAAGCGTGCTGGTCATGGCAGGCCCTCCTGGGGGAGTTACGTCTCTGTAATTCGACACGCTAGCAGCCCGGGCGCGGACCCGCTCGCGCGCTCAGGCGCCGGCCTCCGGTACGCTTCCCGGGTGATCCGCTTCTTCCAGGCACTGCGTATCGCCGTCGTGCTCGCCGTGGTCGCGGTGGCGGCGATTCCGTTGCTCGTCGCCGTCGACCTCATGGGCGGCGGGGACGGCTGGGGATTGTGCCCCAACCGGCTGCGCAACTGCCGCAGCTCCTACTTCGACGGGCCGGAGCTGGCGGCGATACTGGCGATAGCGTTGTTCGTGCTGGTCGCGGTGTCCCGGCTCCTGACACTGGTCATCCGCCAGCTGCAGCGGCGCCGGGACCGGGCGGCCGCCCGCGCCGCCGCCCCACCGCGGGTCCCGACCGGCCCGCCGCGGCCGGCCCGCCGATGAACGACAGCGAGACTCCCGAGGCGGCCGAGGTCGCCGAGCCGCTGGCCGAGCGCCTGCCTCGCTATGCGGTGGCGTTCGCCGTCGGCGCCGCGGTGGCGCTCCTGGTCGGCGCAGTATGGGGTCTCAGCACGGCCACGGCGATGCTGGACGCCCTGTCGTGGAGCCTCATGCTGGCGGGCGTGGCCCTGCTGCTGGTGGGTGGAGCGAGCGGCGGCGGCTACACGAACCTGGGCCTCGGAGCGTTCGGCTCGCTGTTCGGCACCGGTCGTCGCTACGACGAAGACCCCGACGACGCCGATGTCCGCATGGGGGCTCGCAGGCGGGTCGACCCCCATGAGCGGCTGCGCCAGGGCTTGCGGCCGGGACCGAACCCCACTGCCTTCTGGCAGGTGATCGGCGGCTTCGCGTACATCGGGCTCGGGATCCTGCTGATCGAGACCTTCGCGTAGCGCTTCACCCGAGCTTGCGGCTGCGGCTGAGGAGCGCCCCCGCTAGGACGACGAGCGCCCCCGCCCCCATGACCCAGATGCCGTACCCGATGGAGCCACTGGCGAGGTCGGCGGCCCGCGACGCGTCGGCCAGCTTGACGGCGGTGAACAGCACCGCGGCCGCCGCCAGCCCGATCGCGGCCAGCGCCCGCACCGGACCAAACCCCTCGCCGCGGTCACCGGTGACGGCCAGCAGCGCTGCCAGGCCGAGCACCGCGACGGCCGGCCAGGAGTCGCCGGTGATGCCGTTGACGCTGCCGGTGGGCATGCTGCGGAGGTGGGGCAGGAAGAGTGCCCCGGCGGCGATGGCCGTGCCGGCCAGGATCAGCAAGCGGGAGCGGTGCACGGCGCGACGGCGCTCACGGAGTCGTGATCTCCTCTTTGACCAGGTACAGCCCGGACCCCTCGGCGACCGCGCGCCCCTCGTGCAGCATTCGCCCGGCGAGGAGCAGCCGACGGCCGCGACGTTCGTTGACCTCGCCCCGCATCTCGTAGGTTGCGTCGACGGGGGCGGGGCTACGGAATCTCACGTCCATGGTGCCGGTGTAGACGAACACGCCGCAGCGGAGCATGGCCGCCCACGCCATGATCTCGTCCAGGGCCGTGGCGACGATCCCGCCGTGCAGTACCCCGTGGAACCCTCCGTAGTCGGGCCGAGGGGTGAAGGCGACCACGACTTCTTCCCCCTCCGATCGGAAGCCGTCGAGGCGCAGTCCGATCGGGTTGTCCCGCCCGCATGCGAAGCAGTGGCGGTAGTCGGCCCTGATCGCGTCGAGCGGTGCCGCTGCCCCCTCGCTCACAGGCCGTCCTCCGGGTGCAGGGCGATGGTGCCGCCCGCCAGCGACGCCACCCGGACGAGTGCGTGGACCGGCCACCCGTGGTCCTCGATGAGGGCCCGTCCCGGCATGAACGACTTCTCGACCACGAATCCGCAGCCTGCCACCACCGCTCCGGCCTCCTCGACGATCTCGCCGAGCGCGGCGGCCGTGCGGCCCCTGGCCAGGAAGTCGTCGACGATCGCCACGACCGTGCCGGGGGCGATGGCGCGCCGCGCCACCTCGACGCGGTACTCCATGCCCTTCGTCGGCGAGGCCACCTCCCGCGAGTAGGAGTAGCGGTCGCCGGGGCCGAGGAACTTCTTGGCGTACACCATCGGCACCCCCAGCTCGAACGAGCACGCCAGCGCCGGGGCGATCCCGCTGGCCTCGGCGGTGAGCACCAGCCTGGGGGCGGCCTCGCCGAACCAAGCCGCCAGGGCGGCCCCGATCGATCTCATCAGACCCGGCTCGACCCGATGGTTGAGGAAGTCGTCGACGAGCAGGAGGTCCCCCTGCACGCGACCCCGTTGCAGGACCGCGGCGCGCAGGAGGTGCGTGTCCGCTCCGATGCGGGTCATCGGATCTCCTCGGCGGGCGCCGGCCGCCGGTGGGGGACCGCTTCGCCGGTCTGAACCTTCCAGAGCCCGGCATAGATGCCGTCGGCGGCCACGAGGCTCGCATGGGTGCCGGATTCCGCCAGCCGCCCGTCGTCGAGCACGTAGATCCTCTCGGCGTTGCGCACCGTCGAGAGGCGATGGGCAACGATGATCGTGGTGCGGCCCACGGAGATGCGCGCGAGGGAGCGCTGGATCGCCGCCTCGGTCTCGTTGTCGACCGACGACGTCGCCTCGTCGAGCAGCAGCACCGGCGGGTCCTTCAGCACCGCCCTCGCGATCGAGAGCCGCTGCCGTTGTCCGCCGGAGAGCTTCTGGCCCCGCTCGCCCACCACGGTCTCGTACCCTTCGGGGAGCCGCAGGATGAACTCGTGGGCCTCGGCGATCCGGGCCGCGGCGACGATGTCGTCCAGACCTGCGCCGGGCCGCCCGTAGGCGATGTTCTCGCGAACGGAGCCGTGGAACAGGAAGACGTCCTGGGACACCAGCCCGATCGCTCCCCGCAGGTCGGCTAGCCGCAGCTCGCGCACGTCGACGCCGTCGAGGAGCACGGCCCCCTCGTCCACGTCGTAGAGGCGCAGCAGCAGCTTCATCAGCGTCGTCTTGCCCGCCCCGGTAGCTCCCACCAAGGCAGTCGTCTCGGCGGCGGGGACCACGAGGTCGAGGTCGTCCACCACCGGCAGCCCGGGGCGATACGCGAACGACACGCCTTGGAAGCGGATCTCCCCGCGCACCTGCTGCGGGTCGAGACGGCGCGGGCCGTCGACGATCGTCGGCTCCACCTCCAGCAGGTCGAGGATGCGGTTGGTGGACGTCATCGCCCGCTGGTACAGGTCGAAGGTCTCGCCGAGGCGGGTCAGCGGCCACAGCAGCCGCTGGGTGAGGAAGACCATCACCGTGTAGGCGCCGATCGCCAGCGACCCGCGGGTGGCGAGGATGCCGCCGTACACCAGCGTGGCCGTGAACCCGACCACGATCGCCATCCTGATCAGCGGCGAGAACGCCGAGCTGAGCCGGATCGCCCGGCGGTTGGACTCCCTATATGCGTCGCTCTCGGACTGGATGCGCGCCGCCTCCCGCTCCTCGGAGGTGAAGCTCTTGATCGTGGCGATGCCGCTCAGGTGGCCGGCCAGTTCGGCGTTCAGGAGCCCGGCCTTCTCCCGCACGTCGCCGTAGCGGGGAGCTATCCGCTTCTGGAACCGGAACGACCCCCACAGGATTGCCGGGATCGGGAGGAACGCCAGCCAGGCAACGGCCGGCGCCAGATAGAAGAACGCCGCCCCGATCAGGACGACCGTCGTCAGCATCTGGATGAGGTCGCTGGCGCCCCGATCGAGGAAGCGCTCGAGCTGGTTGACGTCGTCGTTGAGCACCGCCATCAGGTCGCCGGTGCGGCGCTCCTCGAAGTAGGCCAGCTCGAGGCCCTGCACGTGGCGGTAGGCGTCGAGGCGCAGCTCGTGCTGGACGGTCTGCGCCAGGTTCCGCCACAGCACGCCGAGGGCGTACTCGAAGGCCGACTCCAGGCCCCAGACCAGCAGCGTCAGCCCGGCGAGCACCCAGAGCTGGGCCGTCACGTCGACGACGCCGAGGTCGGCGAGGAACGAGTCCTGGCGCTGCACGACGATGTCGACGGCCATGCCGATGAGCAACGGCGGTGCGAGGTCGAACGACCTGTTGAGGAAGGAGGCCGCAGTGGCGGCCACGATCCGCCGTCGGTGCGCGGCCGCGTGCCGCCAGAGGCGGAACAGCGGGGAGCGGGAGGCGTCGGCCATCGGTGTGGCAGGCTACCAGTGCGCCGCAACGGCGTACCTAGCATGCCCGCGCATGCCCGAGCCCCCGCCGGCGTCCGCCAAGCGCCATGCCCGGACCATCCTCGGCCGTCTCAAGCAGCGATACCCGGAGATCGGGACCGCCCTCGACTACGCCGACCCTTGGCAGCTGCTCGTGGCGACGGTGATCTCCGCCCAGACGTCAACCGCGTGACTCCGGAGCTCTTCGACCGCTGGCCCACCCCCGCCGACCTGGCGGCGGCGGACCCGGAAGAGGTCGAGCAGGTCATCTATCCGACCGGGTTCTTCCGCCAGAAGGCCCGCTCGATCGTGACGCTGTCACGGGAGCTCGTGGAGCGGTACGGCGGCGAGGTCCCCGACGACCTCGACGAGCTGGTCGAGCTGCCCGGGGTGGGCCGCAAGACCGCCAGCGTCGTGCTCGCCGAAGCGTGGGGGATCCCGGCCATCGCAGTCGACACCCATGTCAAGAGGCTCGCCGGCCGGCTCGGGCTCAGCAGAGAGACCGACCCGGCGAAGGTCGAGCGCGCCCTGCGAAGTCTCTATCCGGAGCGGGAGTGGCCGGGCATCTCGATGCGGTTCATCCAGTTCGGACGCGACATCTGCAGCGCTCGCCGCCCGCAGTGTTGGCGGTGTGAGCTGGCCGACCGGTGCCCATGGCCCGACAAGACCCCACCGCCCGGCGCCGCGTGAGCGGAACCACCGGACGCGCTCTCAACCGTGAGATCCTCGCGCTGGCGGTCCCGGCGCTGGGGGCCCTGGCCGCCGACCCGCTGGCGAGCCTGGTCGACACTGCCTTCGTCGGGCGAATCGGCACGCCGGCTCTGGGGGCGCTCGGGGTGGCGTCGGCGATCTTCGCCCTGGCGTTCTTCGTGTTCAACTTCCTCGCCTTCGGGACCACACCGCTGGTGGCGGAGTCCGTCGGCAGGGGGGACCCTGAGGCTGCCAGCCGCACGGTCGTCGGGGCGCTGGTGACGGCGCTGGTGATCGGCGCCGGCGCGCTGGTCCTCCTGGAAGCAGCCGCGGTGCCGATCCTCGACGTGATGGGAGCCGAGGGGGAGGTGGCGGGCCCGGCGCTCACGTACCTGCGCATCAGGGCGCTGGCGACGCCGGCGGTGCTGGTGATCCTGGCGGGCCACGGCGCTTTCCGCGGCTACCAGAACACCACGACGCCGCTGTTGGTCGCCGTCGGCCTCAACGCGATCAACGTCGTGCTCGATCCGGTCCTGATCTTCGGCCTCGACTGGGGGATCGCCGGCGCGGCCTGGGCGACCGTCGTCGCCCAGTGGGCGGGGGCAGCGGCATTCCTGGCGCTGCTGCTGGGCCCGGCAGGCCGCCGGCTCGGGATCGTTCCGGCCCGTCCCCGCCTCGGCGGTCTCGGGCGGTTCTTCACGGTGAGCCGCCACCTGCTGATCCGCACCTCGGCGCTGGTCGCCACGCTCACACTCGCGACTGCGGTCGCCACCAGGGTCGGGACCGTCGCGGTGGCGGCCCACCAGGTGGCGATCCAGCTCTGGGTCTTCCTCGCCCTCGTCGTCGACGCGCTGGCGATCGCCGCGCAGGCCCTCGTCGCCCGGTACCTGGGCGCCGGTGACCGCGGCACCGCCCGGGTCGTCGGCAGCCGGCTGCTAGCAGGGGGCACCGGAATCGGCCTGCTGCTGATGGCGGTCATGGCAGCGTTGGCGCCGGTGCTGCCGGGGGCGTTCACGAACGACCCGGACGTCATCGCCCGGGTCCGCAGCGTGTACCCGTTCGTGGTCTTGATGCAGCCGGTGAACGCGGTGGTCTTCGTATGGGACGGTGTGGCGATGGGCGCCACCGCGTTCCGCTACCTCGCCGGCGCCACCGTGGCGGCGGCCGTCGCCGGCGGCGCGGTCTTGCTGCTGACCCTGCCGGCCGGATGGGGGCTGGCCGGCGTGTGGTGGGGGATCACCGCCCTGATGGGCGTCCGGCTGGTGACTCTGGCGTGGTGGTGGGCGGCGGACCGGGCGGCGCAGCCGGCTGCGGCCGGCTGACCAGGTCGCGCCCCCGCGTCTCCGGAAGCGGCAGCACCAGGAACGCGGCGATGATCACGCCGAGGCTGAGGAGCATCATCGTCGTCGACAGCCCGATCCGGTCGATGACGAGCCCGCCGAAAACGAACGCCACGATGCCGCCGACGATGGCGGCATTGTTGATCCATGCCACCGCAGTCGCCCTGAGGCCGGTGGGGAACAGCTCGGTGCGGTGCGCCGAGAGAGCCGGAGACAGTGCGGCTGCCCCGAAGGCGGACAGGAACAACGCGGGACCGAGGACCCAGCCGCTGTCGAAGACGTAGAACGAGATGCCGCCGACCAGCCCGACCATGAGCGCCATGATCTCGGTGGGCCGCCGACCCGCAATGTCTGAGATCCTCCCGCCGACCAGCACGCCGAGGGTGCCGAGGCCGGAGAAGACCATCAGCAGCAAACGCGCCTGGTCCGTGTCCCATAGGAGGTCGTCGCTGAGGCGCTCCATCGCGAACTTGATGCCGGGGGCCGAGAAGAGCGAGATGAAGAAGGCCATGCCCGCCAGCGGCAGCAGGTAGCGGGAGTGGCCGCGTCGCATCACGGCCGCGAGAGGTGGACGGCGCGGGGGCGGGACGAACGCCCGGCTCTCGCGCAGGAACGTCTGCAGCAGAGGCAGGGCGAGGAGCACCACCCCGCTGAGAGCGAACAGCACCCGCCACGAATCCTCCGACCAGTCGGCGATCGGGAGCAGCAACAAGCTGATGCCGCCGCCCAGCGCCCCCGACAGCGTGTAGATGCCGAGGCCGTAGCCGCGCAGGCGAGGGTTCAGCTCCTCGGCGAGCAGGACGATGCCGAGCGCCGTGACCGCCACCGCTCCGATGCGCGTCACCGACTGGAAGATCGTGAACGCTGCCACCCCGGGAAGGAATGCGGTGGCCAGGTTGGCGACCGGGAGCATCGTGAACGCCACCAGGAAGGGGAGGCGCCGGCCGCGGCGGTCCCCGAACGTGGAGAAGGCGAGGGCGGCCAGCGAGGCGGTACGGGTGGCGGCGACGACCCAGCTCATCTGGCCCTCGGTGAGGCCCATCCCCTTGCGGGCGAACGGGAACGTGTGGGTGAGCAGCGATCCCGCATATCCGGCGGCGATGCCGGCGATCACCATCAGGGTGAGGATCCGGCGGTCGGCGCGGGTCATGGCGGCCGGAGGCCGGACGAGGCGCCCGAGCGTCATCCGGGCTCCTCGGCGGCGGTGGGGTCGGCACCGGCGCGGCCGGGCGATGGTCGGGGAAGCGCGGGCATCCGCCGCAGCGTAGCCGTCCCGGCCGGGGAACAGGAGGGCGGCGGGTACCGTTGAAGCCTGTGACGTCCACGGGAGCCCGGTGGAGAACCTGCAACTCGGAGCCGACCCGGCCGGCCTGCTGATCGCGTTCGTGTTCGGTGCGCTTTCGTTCGTGTCGCCGTGCGTCCTCCCGCTGCTGCCGGGCTACCTGTCGATGATGTCCGGGTACTCCGCCAAGGAGCTGAGTGAGGGCCAGGCCGCCACGGGCCGCATGCTGCGGGTCACGCTGCTCTTCATCGCCGGGTTCACGGCGGTCTTCGTCGCCCTCGGGGCGGGTGCCACCTCGCTGGGCGGCTTCCTCCTCCGCAACCAGGTGGCGGCGGTGCGCATCGCCGGCTGGTTCGTCGTCGCCATGGGACTCTTCATCGCCCTGACCGCAGTGTGGAACCCCCGCTTCCTGATGCCGCTGATGCGGGAGCGGCGCCTCGAGGTCCGCCCCTCGCGCCTGGGCGCCTGGGCGCCGCCGCTGATGGGCGTGGCGTTCGGCTTCGGATGGACGCCGTGCATCGGACCGGTGCTGGCCGCCATCTTCACCCTGTCGTTCACGTCGAGCACCGTCGGCCAGGGCATGGCGCTGCTGTTCGCCTACTCGCTGGGCCTCGGCATCCCCTTCCTGCTGGCGGCGCTGGCGATGACGAAGGCCCTCGGCGCGTTCTCGTGGTTCCGCCGTCATCTGCGGCCGATCAACGTGGGCTCCGGGCTGTTGCTGGCCGTCTTCGGCGTGCTGATGATCACCGGCCAGCTCAGCGTGTTGTCGCGCTTCTTCTCCGATCTGTTGAGCGACATCCCCGGCCTCCGGAGCCTGGCGACGATCTGACCCGGCTCCTCGGTACGCTGGCGACATGGACACCGGGGCGATGCGCGTTGAGCCGGGGCGTGAAGCCTTCGTCGAGCGCGCCGCCCGCTATCCGGTGGTGCCGGTGTCGATGGAGGTGCTCGGCGACCGCGAGACGCCGGTGACCGTCTTCGAGAAGCTGGTCGGAGACGCCCCCGGGTTCCTGCTGGAGTCCGTCGAAGGCGGTGAGGCCTGGGCCCGCTGGTCGTTTGCCGGCTGGGACCCGCAGCTGACTCTCGTCGCGAGAGAAGGCCGTTGCGAGGTGGAGGGCGCGGCCGTGCCGCTCCCCGACGGCGACCCGTTGGCCGTGCTGGAGGGCCTGCTGGCCCGCTTTCAGGCTCCGCCCGACCCGGCGTTGCCGCCGCTCCACAGCGGCGCGATCGGCTACCTGGCCTACGACGCCGTTCGCTACGTCGAACACCTGCCGGGCCGGCCACCCGACGATCGCGGACTTCCCGAGATGGTATGGCAGTTCGCAGGGTCGCTGGCGGCGGTGGATCGCTTTCGGCAGACGATCACGCTGATCCGCAACGTGTACGTGGGGGCCGACCCCGGTGCCCAGTACGACGATGCAGTGGCCGCCCTCCACGACGCGGTGGCCCGCCTCGGGGGGCCGCGCGCCTATGCCGCCCGGTCCCGGCCCGAGTTCCGCGCCGCAGCGCCGGCCGCGGCCAACATGACCCGGGCCGAGTTCGAGACGGCGGTGCAGCGGGCGATCGAGCACGTCGAGGCCGGGGACGTGTTCCAGGTGGTGCCGTCGCTCCGGCTCGAGGTACCGTTCAGTGCCGACCCATTCGCCGCGTACCGGGCGCTGCGACTCGTCAACCCGTCTCCGTTCATGTTCTTCCTGCGGCATCCGGAGGTGACCCTGGTGGGCGCGTCGCCAGAGCTGATGACCAGGGTCCGCGACGGTGTTGTGCAGAGTCGCCCCATCGCCGGCACCCGCCGGCGCGGCGGCACGCCCGACGAGGACCTGGCGCTGGAGGAGGAGCTGCTTGCCGACCCGAAGGAGCGCGCCGAGCACGTGATGCTGGTCGATCTGGCGCGTAATGACCTCGGTCGGGTCTGTGAGTTCGGGACGGTGCAGGTCGACGACCTGATGGTGGTCGAGCGCTACTCCCACGTGATGCACATCGTGTCCGGCGTGTCCGGGAAGCTGCGGCCCGAGGTGGGCCCCGTCGACGTCTTGCGGGCCACGTTCCCGCACGGCACCGTCTCGGGCGCTCCCAAGGTGCGGGCGATGGAGATCATCGACGAGCTGGAGCCGATGGCCCGCGGTCCGTATGCAGGGGCAGCCGGGTACGTCGACTTCGCTGGCAACCTCGACACCTGCATCGCGCTGCGCACGATGGTCGTCGCCGGCGAGCGGGCGTGGGTCCAAGCCGGGGCGGGGATCGTCGCCGACAGCGACCCGGCCCGCGAGTATGAGGAATGCATGAGCAAGGCAGCTGCACTGCTGGCGGCCGTGGCAGGGACCGACGATGTCTGATCCCGCGCCCGCCGCAGCCACCTACGGCGACGTCACGGCCGAGTACCTGGCGCTGCGCACCGGTG